>DXVY01000110.1 GCA_019417145.1 Clostridiales bacterium | reverse complement strand
ATATATATCTTTATGAAAAGAACCCGCCCCGCTGTTTTCTCAGCGGGACGGGTTCTTGGAAAGCAGGATCTACTTGATCACGTCCTTGGACCGATCTACATAAGAGGTATGCAGGATCTTGTGGGCCAGGTGGCTGCCCGGCTCGCCCAGATACTCTTCATACAGCTTCTTGATCATGGGATTCTCGTGGGACTTTCGCACCGGCAGGTTCCGGTCGGCCTCATAGAGGGCCTCGGCCCGCTTGGCCTTCAGATCCACAAAGCTGCGGACCACCGCATGCTGCACCGGCTGGCCGCCGCCGTTGACGCAGCCGCCCGGGCAGCCCATGACCTCGATGAAGTGGTAATTCTTTTCACCGCTGCGCACCTTCTCCAGCACCTCGTGAGCGCCGGACAGGCCGCTGGTCACCGCTACGTTGACCTCCATGCCGTTTACGGTCAGGGTAGCCTCCTTGATGGTGTCGGTGCCGCGCACCGCAGTAAAGTCCACGCTCTCCAGGGGCTTGCCCTCCAGGGTCTCCACGGCCGTACGCAGGGCGGCTTCCATAACGCCGCCGGTGGCGCCGAAGATCACGCCGGCGCCCGAAGCCTCGCCCAGAGGATTGTCAAATTCCTCGTCGGGCAGGTTCACAAAGTTGATATGAGCCCGACCGATCATACGGGCCAGCTCCCGGGTGGTCAGGGCGATGTCGCAGTCGGGCACGCCGGCCGCGTTCTCGTCCTCACGACCCACTTCAAACTTCTTGGCCGTGCAGGGCATGATGCCCACCACTACAATGTCCTTGGGATCCCAGCCCATCTTCTCGGCATACCAGGTCTTGATGACCGCGCCGAACATCTGCTGGGGCGACTTGCAGGAGGACAGGTTTTTGATCATGTCGGGGTAATAGTATTCACAATACTTGATCCAGCCCGGCGAGCAGGAGGTAATCAGAGGCAGCGGGCCGCCGTTCTGCACCCGGTCGATAAACTCGTGGGCCTCCTCCATAATGGTCAGGTCGGCCGAGAAATCGGTGTCAAACACCTTCTCAAAGCCCAGCCGGCGCAGGGCCGCCACCATCTTACCGGTGACGTTGGAGCCGATGGGCATATCGAAGCACTCGCCCAAGGTCACGCGGATGGAAGGCGCGGTCTGGACGATCACATGCTTGTCGGGATCGTTGAGCGCTTCGAACACCTTGCCGGTATCGTCCCGCTCGGTCAGCGCGCCGGTGGGGCAGTTGACAATACACTGGCCGCAGGAAACGCAGGAAACCGCGCTCAAATCCGAATCAAAGGCGCAGCCCACATGGGTGTCAAATCCCCGGTCGTTGACGCCGATAACCGACACATGCTGGGCCTCGCAGGCCGCGATGCAGCGGCGGCAGAGGATACATTTATTGTTGTCCCGCACCATATGCACCGCGCTGTCGTCGGGGGCGTACTGGGGATTGTCGCCGTCAAAACGGCCCTCGTCCTCCACGCCGAATTCCTTACACAGCTTTTGCAATTCGCAGTTGCCGCTGCGCACGCAGGAGAGGCACTTGCGGTCATGAGTGGAAAGGATCAGCTCCAGGGTCATTTTGCGGGCGTTCTGCACCCGCAGGGAATTGGTGTAAACCTCCATGCCCTCGCTCACCGGGAAAACGCAGGAGGCCACCAGGGACTTGGCGCCCTTAACCTCCACCACGCAGATCCGGCAGGCGCCGATCTCGTTTAAATCCTTTAAAAAGCAAAGGGTGGGAATTTCAATCCCCAGATAACGGGCCGCTTCCAGAATGGTGGAGCCGGCCGGCACGCTGAGAGGCATGCCGTTGATTTTCAGATTGACCATCTTCACTTCAGACATCTGGCACACTCCTCTCTTATCTCTTCACAATCGCGCCGAACTTACACTTCTCGAAGCAGGCGCCGCACTTGATGCACTTGTCCTTATGAATAACATGGGGCTGCTTGACCGCGCCCTCAATGGCGTTCACCGGGCATACCCGGGCGCAGGCCGTACACATCTTACACTTGTTCTGGTCGATCTCAAAGGACAGCAGCTTCTTACAAACGCCGGCCGGGCAGCGCTTCTCCTGCACGTGGGCGATGTACTCCTCCCGGAAGAACTTCAAAGTAGACAGCACCGGGTTGGGGGCCGTCTGGCCCAGGCCGCACAGGGCGTTGTCCTTGATGTAGTAGCACAGCTCCTCCAGCTTGTCGATATCCTCCATGGTGCCGTTGCCCTTGGTGATCTTATCCAGGATCTCCAAAAGCCGCTTGGTGCCCACCCGGCAGGGGGTGCACTTGCCGCAGGACTCGTCCACGGTGAATTCCAGGAAGAACTTGGCGATGTCCACCATACAGGTGTCCTCGTCCATGACGATCAGGCCGCCGGAGCCCATCATACAGCCGATGGCGGTCAGGTTGTCATAGTCGATGGGGGTATCCATCAGGCGGGCCGGGATACAGCCGCCGGAGGGGCCGCCGGTCTGGGCCGCCTTGAACTTCTTGCCGCCCGGGATGCCGCCGCCGATCTCCTCGATAATCTGGCGCAGGGTGGTGCCCATGGGGACTTCCACCAGGCCGGTGTTGTGAATCTTGCCGCCCAGGGCGAAGACCTTGGTGCCGGGGGAACGCTCGGTGCCCATGGAGGTAAACCAATCCGCACCGTGGAGGATGATCTGGGCCACGTTGGCGTAGGTCTCTACGTTGTTGAGGATGGTGGGCTTTCCGAACAGGCCCTTGACCGCCGGATAGGGCGGACGGGGCCGGGGCTCGCCGCGGTTGCCCTCGATGGAGGTCATCAGCGCGGTTTCCTCGCCGCAGACGAACGCGCCCGCGCCCAGGCGGATATCCACATCGAACTTGAAGCCGGTGCCGAAAATATCGTCACCCAGCAGGCCGTACTCCCGGGCCTGGTCGATGGCGATGCGCAGACGCTGCACCGCGATGGGGTACTCGGCACGGACATAGATATAGCCCTGGGTAGCGCCGATGGCGTAGCCGGCGATGGCCATGGCCTCGATGACGGCGTGGGGGTCGCCCTCCAGCACCGAACGGTCCATGAATGCGCCCGGGTCGCCCTCGTCGGCGTTACAGCAGACGTACTTCTGGTCGGCCTGGTTCATGGCGGCCAGCTCCCACTTGCGGCCGGTGGGGAATCCGCCGCCGCCGCGGCCCCGCAGGCCGGAATCCTTGACGATCTGGATGACCTGCTCGGGGGTGTATTCGGTTAAGCATTTGGCCAGGGCGGCATAGCCGTCGAAGGCGATGTACTCGTCGATGATTTCGGGGTTGATAACGCCGCAGTTGCGCAGCGCCACCCGGTGCTGGGCCTTGTAGAAGGCGGTTTCATTCAAGGACTTGACGTCGTTGCCCTCGGTGACCGTCTCATCGTACAGCAGACGCTTGACGATGCGGCCCTTTAACAGATGCTCGTCGACGATTTCCTTGACGTCCTCCACCTGCACCCGGCTGTAAAAACTGCCTTCGGGGTAGATGACCACCACCGGGCCCAAGGCGCAAAGGCCGAAGCAACCGGTCTTTACCACCTTGACTTCTTCGGTCAGGCCCACGCGGTCGATTTCGGCCTGCATGGCCTCGATGATCTGCGCGCTATGCGAGGAGGTACATCCCGTACCGCCGCATACCAGCACTTGTGAACGATACATAGAAGCAGCTCCTCCTTACTTGGTATAGGCGCCCACGGTGAATTCCTGCACCGGGCGGCCGTTGACAATGTGCTCGGTGACCACCTGGGGGACCTTCTCCGGGCTCATCTTCACATAGGTGACCTTCTCCTTGCCGGGGACGAAGACCTCCACCACCGGCTCGTACTGGCACATGCCGATGCAGCCGGTCTGGGTGACGACCACGTTCTTTAACCCCCTGCGGGATACCTCTTCCACAAAGGCGCTGAGCACCGGACGGGCGCCGGCGGCGATGCCGCAGGTAGCCATGCCCACGGCGATGCGGATATCGTCGCTGTTGTCGCCCCGGGCGCTGACGTTCTGTAGCGCGCGTTCGCGTATGGCCTTCAGCTCTTCGATTGATTTCATAGCGGTTCCTCCATCCTTTCTAAATGAACCCCCGCGGCCGGGTTCTTTCCGAAATCCGCGGCGGAGCTTTGCAAATTAAAGGGCCTGGTCTTGCTGCAAACCGGCCAGCTGTTCGCTTAAATATCCCTTGATCCATTCGGCCACATCCGGCTCGTTCAGGGGCACGTCCCCCAGAATCTGCCGGAGTTCCCGCGTGTCCAGAACAAATTCCCGGCCGTCCTTCCCCCGGCGGTAGACAAAGTCCAGCCCTGGGTTCATGTGGATGAGCATGGCCACCGTGTCCTCCATGTCTCCCAGGGGCATGCGGTCCACGTTGGAAAGCTGGAAGGAGGCCCGCACGGCCGTCCCCTTCCCCACCTCCGACTGGATGGCAAAATCGCCGCCGGCCATTTCGGCCGCCATTTTAAACAAAGGGACCCCCAGCCCCACCTTGCGGGTGGTGCGGGTGGTATAAAACGGGTCGGTCACATGGGCCACCTGTTCGGCCGTCATGCCCTTGCCGTTGTCCAGAATGTTTATGTACAGCCTGTCGGCCGTTCCGTCCTCGATGGTTTCAATGGTGATGAGGGTGGCGCCGGCGGAAATGGAGTTCTGGGCGATGTCCAGGACATTCAAAGACAGCTCTTTCATCAGTCCATATATTTCTTCAGGATATCGTCAACATCCTTTTCGGTCAGCCGGCCGTAGACGTCCTCATTGACCGTCAGAACCGGAGCCAGGCCGCAGGCGCCGATACAGCGGCAGGCCTCCAGGGAGAACCGGCCGTCCTCGGTGCATTCGTCGGGGCCGATGCCAAGAATTTCGGAAATCCTGTCCAGCAGCTTCTGGGCGCCCTTGACGTAACAGGCCGTGCCCAAGCAGACCGAGATTTTATACTGGCCCTTGGGGGTCAGGGCAAACTGGGCGTAAAAGGTGGAGATGCCATAGACCTCTTCCACCGGCACGTCCATGCCCTCGGCGATCATGGTCTGCACCTCTAAGGGCAGATAGCCGTAGATCTCCTGCGCGCCCTGCATGACCGGCATCAGCGCACCCTTTTCACCCTTGTGCGCCTGGATCAACTCCTTGAGCTTGGCCTCCTGCTCCGGCGTACCATGAAACGGCAGCTTACTCATGCGTTTTCTCATGAAACCATTCCTCCTAAATCTTTGCCTACACAAAATATCCGTCCGATTAACCCGGACGAATCGTTTGCGCGTACCGACCTGCGTGGAGCAATTGACGCCGAGGGAGCACCAAGCCCAGAACTGGAGCGGCAGATCTTGCGCACGCATATACAGTATGTCAAGTATAACAGATAGGAGCAGAAAAATCTAGAGATTGCCCTCGATTTTTTTCGCACTTTCGCTAATTTTTTCGGTTAGTTGTATCTAACTTTGAAGGAATTTACAAATGTGCACAATAGTTATATCCCCATTTGGTGATCATGTCAACGACAAAAAGTTTCCAAGTACAGCTGCGCACCCTACGGCCATCCATATTCATGCTTTCGATTCGAGCGACGGATAGCAAACTTTCGTTGCTTATCTTTACCGCGTTGGCCGTCGGACCGAATCATTTCAATATAAAAAGATGACGGCGGCGGCCATATGGCCGTCTCTAAGAATTCGGAGCCGTCCCCACCCACACGGCGCCGGGAGGCTTTATATTAAAAAGCGCAAAGGCCGAAACGGACGACGCCGCTTCAGCCTTTGATATAATATTTCACTTTCTCAAAAAATTTGGGGGCATAATACGCGGCAGGTCAGGCTTGCTCTACAAACGGTCATTTCCCAACGAGAAATCATATGGTAATTCGCTTATCCTATTTATGATACGCGCTCCCCTGCTGGATCTGGAACCCGCGATACATCTGCTCCAGCAGCATAATACGGGCGAGCTGGTGAGGAAAGGTCATAGGCGACATGGACAGCCTGCAATCCGCCCGCTGCTTCACCCTGTCGGCC
>DXVY01000011.1:8550-19265 GCA_019417145.1 Clostridiales bacterium | reverse complement strand
AAGCGTCGGTTCGATAGAATTTATCAAAAATACGGGTCAGGTCCTCAGGGGTGATTTCGGCGCCGTAGTTGGTCACCCGGATCACCGCCTCGGTGCCGCGGTTATACAGTTCGATATCGATATATCGGCCGCTGGCGCCGTAGCGTACGGCGTTGCCCAGGATATTGTCAAATACCCGCGCCAGCATTCCGCCGTCGCCCTTGACAATCACCGGACGTCCCGAAATGATCACCCGACTTTCCAGATGCCGTTCGGTGAATTGGGGATAGAACTCCTGGTTGATCTGCTCGATAAGCTCGGCCAGATCGATGCGGTTTTCGGCCGGACGGATTTCCCCGAAGTTATAGCGGGAAAAGTCGAAAAGCTGGGTTATGAGCTGTTCCAGCCGTTTGGATTTTCGGAAGGCCACATCGGCGTAGCGCACCAGGGTTTCCTTGTCCACCGGCTGACCGTCCTGCTCGGAGATCAGTCCCAGATAACCAATGACCGAGGTCAGTGGCGTGCGCAGGTCATGGGCGATAGAGGTGATGAATTCGTTCTTGCGTTGCTCCTCCAGTTGCTCCCGCTCCCGGGCCCGGCTGAGTTCCACCGTCATCTGGTTGATCTGCCGGGCCAGGGTGCCCAATTCGTCGCTATATTTTTCCGGCACCTTGACCGAATAGTCTCCGGAAGATATTTTGCCTACCGCCTCGGCTATATTCTTGATATAGCTCATGGTATGGTTAGTCATTTTAATGAAGATCAACAGGGTAACGGCGGTGAAGAATAGAAAGGCAACGCCGCTCCCCACATTCAGAATCGCGCCTATAATGGCGGTGGCCACCAGGCCTGCAAGAGCGCTTACCGCTCCGTTGCAGACGATGCGCACCACAAGGCTGCTCACCAGTTGTTTCCACAGGCGCTTGCAGCCGGCGGTAAATCGGCCCCAGTATTTGTGGGATTTGTTTGGGGCCGTCTGGGCTCCGGCGGCAGTCAGTACTTGGGGCGGAAGCTGCCAGGCGCCGGGAGTATACCCTGTTGGCCCGGCGCCCTGGGGCGCGCCTCCGGTCATCTGAGGGGTCCGGTTGGTGGTCGGGTATCCCGGCCGCCCCCCCTGGGGAGGAACGTAGCCACCAGGTTGCCCGGTATAGGGCCGGCCGGTCGATGGTGGCGCCGCATAGCCTCCCGTCGGATATTGGGCGCCGGGCCGGCCTCCATAACCCTGTGCGCCGCTGTTGGGATAGCCGCCGCCCATGGGCGCGCCATAGCCGCCGGCGCCGCCTGGCCCATAGTAGGGCTGTCCGGCGGAGGGCGTTGTTTGGCCGGCAGGCGAACCGTTTATTTGACCGGCCTGAGGCCCGGCCGGCTGCATGGGGGAGGGGACAGCGTTTCCCGCCGCCGGCGCCTCTGGGGAGACCTGGGCCGGCTGCTCTCCGTAAGACGCGGTGTTTGCCATATTGACCGTCCCGGAAGCGGATGCTGCCGTCGCTTGCTGTGTATCGACCGTTGGCTCATCGCTCGCCCCGGTTTGGCCTTCCAAGCTCGGCGGACGCGCGGCGGCCAGGTCATCCCGGTCCAAATCGGTCATATCTTATACCCCACTCCCCAGACCGTCTTGATATAAACGGGATTTTTAGAGGTATCCCCCAGCTTTTCCCGCAGGTGACGGATGTGTACCATAACGGTGTTGTTGGAATCGAAATATTTTTCGCCCCAAATTTGCTCGAATATTTCTTCGCTGGAGTATACCCTCCCGTTGCCCGACGCCAGCAGCCAGAGAATCTGAAATTCGGTGGGGGTTAGGGACAGTTCCTTGCCGTAAAGGGTGGCCCGATGCTCCGACCGCCGGATACAGAGCCCGCCTATCTCCACCGTTTCCTCTGCTTCCCCCTGCTTTTCAAAGCCGCTGTACCTGCGCAGCTGGGATTTAACCCGCGCAGCCAGCTCCAAAGGGTTAAAGGGTTTAACCATATAATCGTCCGCGCCGGTCATCAGACCGAAAATCTTATCCATGTCCTGGGTCTTGGCCGACAACATAATAATGGGCAGGTCCCGGGTCTTACGGACCTCCTTGCAAAAGGAAATGCCATCCATTCCCGGCATCATCACATCCAGCACGATCAGAGAGATAGGCTGCGTATCCAAAATTTTAAGGGCCTCTCTTCCGTCCGACGCCTTGTATACGTCGTAGCCCTCATTGCGCAGATAGATCTCGATCAGATCACAGATTTCCTTCTCGTCGTCTACCACCAGAATCTGCGTCTCAGCCATGCCATATCCTCCTTTTTTCTCTCCGGCGGGCCTGCACCCGTCTCTGGTATTCATTGTAGCAAACCGCATCGGGCGGATTTTGGGGATTCCCTTGGGAACTTCTTAAAACTTCCTTAACAAACCCTGTCTTTTTCCTGTATTTACCGTACTATCTCAAATAGTACGCATATACTATACACAATCCAGTGGCGTTCGTCAAGTGTCTGCTATGCAAAATTTGCAGGGGACAAAGAGAAGATCGATGGTTGCAATCCTGCGTCTACGATGGTATAATTAAAAAAACGTTTGTTTGCTTTGTCAGTGAATATTAGATGAAGGGGGAAACGTGCCATGTCTAAGCACGCGTTGACCGCCAAGCAGACGGCTGTTCTGGAGTTTCTGCGCCAGACGCTGGCGGGCGGCCTGCCGCCCACTGTGCGGGAAATCTGCAACGCTACCGGCATCAAATCCACCTCCACCGTCCACGGCATCCTGGCAACGTTGGAGACGTATGGGTATATAACGAGGGATCCCAAAGCCTCGCGCGCCATTCGTATAGAGGGAGCGGCTCCCGCCGCTCAGGTGCCATTGTTGGGCAAGGTGACGGCCGGGACGCCTATTCTGGCCGTGGAGCAAATTGAGGATTACATTCCCTATCCCATCTCCGGCGCGGCCAAGGAGGACGGGCTGTTTGCCCTGCGTGTATCGGGATACAGCATGAAAAACGCCGGCATACTGGACGGCGACATTGTGGTGGCCAATGGGGACCTGGAATCCCGCCACGGAGACATCGTCATTGCCATGATGGAGGACGAGGCTACGGTCAAGCGTCTTATGTATGAGGACGGCCGGGTGGTCCTTATGCCGGAGAATCCGGATTTTCAGCCCCTTTATCCAGAAAATCCTGTAATCCTAGGCAAGGTCGTGGGCTGTATGCGCAGCTACCGATAAAAACCGTCCAGGAGGAGAAGGAATGACCCAGACCGAAAGCCAGACGCAGCCGGCGGCCCGAGTGCGGTATCATCTGCTGGATGAACTGCGGGGCCTGGCCGTTATCTGTATGGTCTTCTATCACGGATTTTATACATTGGCGGAGATATTTCGGCTTGAGGCCGGGTATGCTCTGCTAGGATTCTTTCGGCCTGCGGAGCCCTATTTCGCGGGCCTTTTTATCCTGTTGTCCGGTATTGCGTCTCAGCTTACCCGCTCCAACCTGAAACGCGGGTTGAAGCTGTTAGGCGTTTCGTTGGCCCTGACCGCCGTTACCTATGGGTTGACCTTTTTTGGAATGGAAGTGGCCATTTGGTTTGGCATCCTGCACATGCTGTCTATATGTATGCTGTTGGCCGCGGTTGTCAACCGTCCTTTGGAAAAACTGCCGCCGGTTGTGGGCGTCATCCTGTGCCTGTTTCTTTTCGTTATCACGCTGCATATACGGGATGGATATATAGGGCTCCCTTTTTTGAGATGGGAGCTGCCGGCTGCGGTTATGGAATGTGACTGGTTATTTCCCCTTGGAATTGTCACGCAGCACTTTTCTTCTGCTGATTATTTCCCTCTCTTGCCCTGGATGTTTCTTTTTTTTGCCGGCGCTTGCGCGGGTATCTGGGCCAAGAGGGGACGGTTTCCGGCTTTTTTTGCCAATTCCCATCTGCCGCCCCTCTCCTTTGTGGGACGGCACGCCTTGATTATCTATATCGTGCACCAGCCGGTGCTTTTCGGCCTGTTTAGCTTGATTGGCTGGGTTGTAGAAAAAATAGGCTAATCGTATTTTATCAGGAGGCGGCTATGTCCTGCAAACATGTAGACCTTTATACCGACGGCGCCTGTTCGGGCAATCCCGGACCCGGTGGATGGGGAGCCCTTCTCCGGTATGGTCGTTTGGAGAAGGAACTGTCCGGCGGAGAGGCCGCCACCACCAACAACCGTATGGAGCTGACCGCCGTCATACAGGGCCTTTCGGCCCTAAAGGAGCCCTGCGACGTGACCCTTTGCTCTGACTCCCGTTATGTGTGCGACGGCCTTTCCAAGGGCTGGGCCAGAAACTGGCAAAAGAATGGATGGCGAAAGGCGGACGGGAAGCCGGCGCTTAACGCCGACTTGTGGGAGCAGCTGTTGACGCTGCTAGATACGCATCATGTGCGTATTGTATGGGTAAGAGGGCATGACGGGCACCCGGAAAATGAACGCTGTGACCGCCTGGCCGTGGCCGCCGCCGAACATTACAAATAGCGAATCTGTTCGATGAGGCATGGCGCTATGATTCGTGTCTTTCCTTGACAGATCATGTTCTCACAAAGAAAAACCGACGTCTTTTGGACGTCGGTTTTTCTTGTGTCGTTATGCCTTGTCGCCGGGTTTTGCCACCAGGGCGATCACGTAGCCGAAAACCACGGCGGCGGTGATGCCGGCGGCCGTGGCCGTGATGCCGCCGGTGAGCACGCCCAGCAAGCCTTGCTCGGAAACGGCCTGCTGCACGCCCTTGGCCAGGGAGTAGCCGAAGCCGGTCAAGGGCACGGTGGCGCCCGCACCCGCGAATTTTACCAGAGGCTCGTATACCCCCACAGCGGTCAAAAATACGCCGCTGACCACATAGGTCACCAGGATCCGGGCGGGGGTCAGCTTGGTAAAGTCAATGAGAATTTGTCCCAAAAGACAGAGCCCGCCGCCCACCAAAAAGGCCTTGATATAATCCATGATTTCCACCATCTCACCTCGATTGCATAAAAGTAGCCGCGGGATACGGCCGTTTAAGCTATTGTTTCCGGCCGCAGGCCACACTATGCAATTGATGGGGAGGTTATGAAATGCGTTTTTGTGGTGTGCTATTCTTTCTATAGAGAAATGGGCCGGCCGGTATCGGCCGAGTCCCTGGCCGCCAGGCAGACCCGGCTGGCGGCAAAGCCGCCGCAGTCGGCAAAAAGAGAATTTTTTTCTCCGTCGATCGCCTGGAGAAATCCGTCAAAAATAGGCGGCGGCGCAAGGTTTTCCAGGGGGACTAGGCCATCGTGTTCCCCGTTCATCAGATAGACCCGCTCGCCTCTGACCTCCAGCACGCCGCTGTCTCCCACCAGACGTACCCGGTCGTCCCCGTGGGTGGGCGCGGTGGACGGTCGTCCATAGTCGGCGTTCACATGGGCGGGCAGACCGCCCTCCAACTCCATCAATAGGACTGCCGCAGTTTCCAAATCCCCTTGGCCTCCATTGTACAGCCGCGTCTGTTTGGCGTAGACCTCCCGGCAGCTCCTGCCGGTCAACCAGAGCAGTTGGTCTACCATGTGGATGGCCACCCAGGGAATGGTACCTCCGTAGATCGCCCGGTCTCGGTAATAGGCCGGCCGCCGACCCAGCTTGTAGGACTTCTGTCCCCCGGCCAACAGCAAGTCGCCGATGGCTCCTTGCTCCACCAGCCGCTTAGCTGTATAAAACCAGGGATCGTACCGTGCTGTGAGCATGGAGAAATAGAGGGCGCCGCTTCGACTCGCCGTCTCCTCCAGCCGCTCCAGATCGGCAAGCATAGTGGCCGCGGGCTTTTCGCAGTAGACGTGGATGCCCTGTTCCAGGGCAAAACAGGATACCGCCGCGTGATTGCAGAAAATCGTATCCACGGCGACTGCGTCGGGTTTCAGCCGCAGGAGCATTTCCCGCCAGTCGTCAAATAGGGGTAGCTCCCGCCGGGTCCTTTCCTGTGCCAGCCGCGAGAGCTCTTTCACCGGTTCCATAGGAGAAGAGGCCGCGGCTCCCACATATTCGTGACATCCCTGCCTTCCGTCAAATATATGGCCGATATGTCCGCCGCAGTTGCCGATTATACAGATGCGCACGCGCCCGCCTCCTTTCCCGGCTGAAATATAAAGGAATGGGTCATGAGTGGGGCCGCATCCTGCATCTGGCAAGGCAGCTGCTCCCTTTCGTAGGCCTGCAACAATAGCTGGGACAGTCCCCGCACATATGTGCCCCGGCGGGTTCCGTCCGGCTCGCTCCCTTCAAAAATATGATCTTTTGGAAAGGAGCAAATCGTCCCCTGTTCGAACAGCCCGCTGCAAACTGCCAAATGGGGTTTGATTGTGGACACGGTGCAGGCAACCGGGCTATTTTCATCCCTACAGCGGGTGAGCATGGCGAGAAATTTGCGCACCGACTCTTGCTCGGACTGTGGATTACCGTAATCCACCTCCCGTCCGTCGGACAGGACGCCTATCACATGGTTTCCGGGATCGCCGGGCCGGTCGTTAAAATAGACCGTCCCCTTCTCAAAGGTATAACGGAAACGGGTCTGCTCGCCCAAATCGCAGGAATGGCTGGCGCCGTACCAAAAAGTCCCGCCGGCCAGCTCGCCTTTGAGCACGCAGGTGTCAAAGGATTCGATATCTTTAGCCCGATAAACCTGTGCCTCCACCCGGTCCGGCATGGCGGCTTCAGCCATGCTCTTTCCCAATATGAAAAAGATATTGTGGAGATAGTGCGCCGTGGCGTTGGTCACCACCGAATCTCGGATCAGATTGCCCTGCGCGTCTGCGATGCGTCCCTTCCAGGCGCTGCTCTGATAATAATGAAAATCCCGTTTCCAGCAAATCAGGGATTTAAGCATAAGAGGCCGGCCGTATTTTCCCTCCAGTATGTCCCCTTTAAGCCGGTTCATGGTACAGGAAAAGCTCCACTGGAACCCGACGCCCAGCGTGCGATTTGCCGTCCGGGCGGCGCGCTCCAGTTCTCCGGCCTCGGCCATGGTGGGCACAAGCGGCTTTTCGCAGAGCACATGACTGCCGTGGGCCAGTGCGGTTAGGCTTTGGGGCTTATGCAGCGGTATGGGGGTGGAAATGACCGCTAGGTCGGCCGTATGCGTTTGGTAAAATTCCTCCAGCGTGTTGAAGACGGGTACGCCCTGCCGCCGGAACCATTCATAATGGGGCGCCGTCCGGGCAAAGGGATCCACCACTCCTGATGGACGGCAAAGGCCCCCGACCTCCTGGTATTTTTCCGCCAGGGAAGGATACAGGTCGCCGTATCCTCCGATTCCCACAAATACCGTGGAGACCTTCTCAGTCATATACATTTCTCCTGTCTGACAAAATTTAATTTTTAGCAATTATACCACAATATATCATGCAGTACATTGCATAAAGGAAACGATTTCCACAAATTGAAAATTGTGTTTATGAATGCAATGTGGTATATTGTATATACGTTCAAACTATCTATCCGAAAGGAGGAGGACAGGTGAAATACCAGCGGCTGCAATTTCACTCCTATGTGCAAGCCGACGAGGAAATCCGCGTGTTTACCGACGTGATCCACGGACATCATCCGCCACACGCCCACGATGATTTTATCGAAATCGCTTACATTGACGGCGGTCGGGGCGTGCATATTCTAGGCGGGGTGGAGGAACGGATCAAGGAGGGGGATCTGTTTATGTTCAATCCCCACATTGTCCACGCCTATACCGCCGACCCGGACAGCAGCCTGACCGTCTGCAACTGTTTATTTCAGCCTCCCACCTTGGACCGCTCCTTTAAGGACTGCAAGGATTTTGTGGACGTGGCTTACCATTATCTCTATTATTCCTTAAGCGACGACGACGATCCTAAGAATTATATCCGCCTGACCGGCGTTGCGGCCGAGGAAATCCGCCAGGTGCTCTATGAAATGCAGCGGGAATACGACCGACGGGAGGGCGGCTATATGCAGGTGCTTAGAGCCAACCTGACCAAGTTACTGATTTTTATATTTCGCCTGTATAAAAAGGATGTTAGTCAGCGGCAAAATCCCACGGTGTATAAGCAGCTTGTTGTGCAGGAGGCGGCGGCTTATATCAAGAATCATTTTGATGAGAACATTTCCTGTGAAAAGCTGGCCGAGCGGGCCTATCTTAGCGTCAATTACTTTCGGAAGATTTTTAAGGAGATCACCGGCATGACCATGATCCGCATGTTGCAGAACATCCGTGTCAACGTAGCCTGCGACCTGCTGGAAAACACCCGTATACCGGTGGGGGAGATTGCCGGCCGGGTGGGCTATGACGATATCAAGTTCTTTTATAAAATTTTTAGAGAATTCCAGGGCATAACCCCCGGCGCTTATCGGAAAAAATACAGCGTTGAATCCCCCCCTAAATGAATGTGAAATCCCCAATGCTTTTGGCATGGGGATTTTGTATACTTGATACAAAGGACGGTCGGCTATATATGCCCAGAGGGGCGGAATCAATATTTTTCGATACAAACCGTCCTGGAAAGGAGCGATATGGGATGAGAGGAAAGACATCCAGGCGATTGACAGCCCTGTGCCTGAGCGTTGCTATGCTGGCGGTATCCGGCATGACGGCCCTAAGCGACGGAGGGACAGGTTCGGCCGTAGATGGGAGCATATCCCACAGCGCCCAACGAAAGTATAGTATTGCAAACGCGACCAAATCGGGGTCCGTCGAGCAAACGGATCTGCCGCCGTCGGAGGAGACCGAGTTTATATTTGACGATACCGACGCCGAGTATACAGGAAGCTGGACGCTGGAGGAAGCCGATAAGATGGACCAGCGGTTTGGTTCAGGCTTCCGCTATGCAGAGGGCTGGGTAGGCAGCAATACGGCCACTTATACCGCCCAAATAAACCACGCCGGATGGTATGAGGTCAGCGCCTGGTGGACCGATCTGAACAACCGGGCCACCAACGCTCCCTACACCATTGCCTGGGGCGAGCAGTCGGTTCAGGTAACCGCCAACCAGCAAGAAAAGGGCGGTCGCTGGAACCATATCCAGACCTTGTGGGCTGAGGCCGGGGATACTGTCACCGTAACCCTGGGCGGCAGCGGCGACCAGTTTATCATCTCCGACGGACTGAAGATCTCCCTCATGGAGGGCATCATCGTGGATGACAGTGAGGCTGAACTTACGGGTACATGGCCGGAGAATGTAACCGACAACCATATCGAGCGATTCGGAACCAAATTCCGGTTTGCCGATCCCACCGACCAGGCCGAGCCCACGGCTACGGCTACCTTCCGTGCCGAGGCGCCTGCCGACGGCGTCTATAACGTTTACGCCTGGTGGACCACCCACGAGAATCGCGCGCAGAATGCACCCTTTACCCTTTCGGACGGCACAACCGTGCGGTTCAACCAGGAGGTTAACGGTGGCAGATGGAACCTTTTGGGCAAGATTACGGCTAAAGCGGGAGACGATTTGTCGGTTGTTATCGGCAACAACGCGGATCAGTACGTTGTGGCCGACGCGGTGAAGTTCCAGCTGGATGACGGGATCTTGGATGAGGATGAAGCGATTGTGGAAGGATCCACCTGGATTCTGGAAACAAAGGCCAAAGAAGAAGAACGCTATGGCGACGCCTTTTACTACAGCAGTTGCGTCAGCTCGGAAAGCCAGCCCACTGCAACCGCCACCTACCGGACGACGGCGGCTGAGGATGGCTATTATGAGATCTACGGCTGGTGGACCACACTCGAGAATCGTTCGACCATTACCCCCTACACCCTGATCTGTGGGGAGCAGAGTCAGACTGTGCGGGTCAACCAGCAGGAAAATGGCGGCCAGTGGAATTTGCTGGGGGCCCTGACGGCACAAAAGGGAGAAACGATTACGATTGTAATCGGAAACAACGCCGAACAGTACATCATTGCCGATGCGGTAAAGGTTGTACGTGTTGGAGACCCGCCGGCCGATACGTATAATATCACCCTGCAGTATGACAGCCAGGGCGGTATGGTCACCGGCAAGACAGCCGGCATCGCGAAGGGCGAATCGGTTACCCTGACGGCCGAGCCCCGGGGCGGCTGGGAGCTGGAAGGCTGGTATCTAGATGGGGAGAAGCAGGGGGAAGATCTGCAATTCACCCTGACCGTGGACAAGGATGTCACGGTGGAGGCGCGTTTCCAGAAAATTGTCACCCCTGACGGGATTATCGTGGACGATACGGAGGCCGTTTTCACCGGCGACTGGACTCTGGAGACGGCCGATTGTCTGGACCAGCGCTACGGCGAAGGATTTATGTATAGGGTTTGGAACGGGGCCAATAGCCAACCTGATTCCACCGCAACCTTTACCGTCACGGCCGAGGAGGCCGGCTACTATGAGATCTACGCCTGGTGGACCACCAATCCCAACCGGGCGGACGACGCGCCCTATACCATTCTGTGCGGCAGCGGTCAGCAGACCATACGGGTCAATCAGCGGGAAAACGGCGGATTCTGGAACCTGCTGGGTGGCGTGATGGCGGACAAGGGGCAGGAAATCTCTGTAGTTCTTGGGAACAATTCGGACAACGGCTATGTGATTGCCGACGCGGTGAAATTTGCCAAAGTCGATACGCCAAAGACCTATACGGTTACGGTGGAGTATAACGAAGCGGGCGGCAGTGTGACCGGTAAGACGTCCGGGATCGTATCCGGGGAGACGGTGCTTCTGACAGCTGCGCCTAAGTCGGGCTGGAGCTTTGACGGCTGGTATCAGGACGGCATCAAGGTTTGCGATACG
>DXVY01000011.1:0-8540 GCA_019417145.1 Clostridiales bacterium | reverse complement strand
ATACGACGCAATACAGCCTGTCTGTTACAGCGGACGTGACCTTAGAGGCCCGCTTTACCGAGATTACCGAACCGGTGGGCCCGGATAAATCCGCTTTGCTTGCCGCTCTTAAGGATGCCCGGATGGCCAAGACCGACGGCCGGTACCAGGGCGCCCTGCCCAGCGCGCAGCAGGCGTTTGATCTGGCCTTGGAGGAGGCCGAGAGGGTCTATGATAATCCGGACGCGGATGAAAAGGCTGTGACGGACGCACTGGCCGATTTGGAAGCCGCATTGGAGCGGCTGGCCCAGCGCGCGGGCGATAAGGCTGAACTTACATGGGTGATAGCCTATGCAGACAGCCTGGATATGGCTAAATTCCAGGAAAAGGGAAAATCGGAATTTGAACAAGCCTTAAAAGCGGCCCATGCCATGCTGGATAATAAGGAGGCCTTGCAGCTGGATGTGGATAAGGCGCTGCAAGAATTGGTACATGCTCTGGCGGCCCTGCGTTATGCAGTGGACCGGTAATTTCCTGTAGTTTTAAGGAGGAAAATAGATATGAAACGCTTTAAAAGAGTTCTCAGCGCTCTGCTTTCGACCCTGCTGATGGTACCTATGGGTGTGTTCACCATGGGAGGGGTTGCGGTCGACTCCAAGCTGACTTTGACCGATTTGAAAGTGTGCGCCTTTGAAGAGCCCCTTGGAATCGACAGGGAACCCACCTTCAGCTGGACGATAAAGGGGACCGGCAAGGGCGAAAAGCAATCGGCCTATCAAATCATCCTCTCCACCAGCCGGGAGCTGGCGGAGGAGGGCGAGGGCGACGTCTGGGATTCCGGGAAAAAGAGTTCGGATGAGACGGTGGACCTCCCCTATGAGGGCGATCCTCTTGCCAGCCGCACCACTTATTACTGGCGGGTGACCGTATGGGACGACGCCGGCCAGTCGGTGGTTAGCCCGGTGGCCCGTTTCTCCACTGGCGTGCTGGACGAGAACGAATGGGAAGGCCAGTGGATTGGCGTTCCCAGGCAAGACATTGATCTGGATCTGAACGGGACCAAGTGGATCTGGAAATCGGGCTCGTCCACTGCGGTTGGCGTACAGGCCGGCGAGCAGTATTTCCGTAAAACCTTTACCCTGACCGCAGGCAAAACGGTGGAAAGCGTGTATTTGGGATATACGGCCGACGACAATGCCACTGTTTACTTTAACGGAAAGGAGGTCAGCTCCAACTCCATTTGGTACACGGGAGGCCTCTACGACGCTACGGACGATGTCCAGGCTACCAACGTAGTTGCCATCAAAGCCAACAATGCCACCGACGGCTACGCCGGCTTGGCGGCCAAAATCCAGATTACCTATACCGACGGCACCGTAGACACCCTTGTGTCGGACAACAGTTGGAAGGTAAACACGGTTGAGGCGGCCGGCTGGACCGAGACGGACTTTGACGACAGCGGTTGGGCAGCTCCCGATCAGCAGGTGAATTTCGGCGGCGATCCTTGGGGCACCGGTGTGTCCTTAGAGGGCGCCAACTCCCGGGCGGCGGTCATGCTGCGCAAGGACTTCAAAGCCGAAAGCGGTATAAAGGAGGCTTTTGCCTACATATGCGGCCTGGGCTTCTTCGACCTGAAGATCAATGAAAAGAGTCCGGACGACAGCGTGCTCAATCCCTTTACCACCCAGTACGACGAGACGGTGCTTTACCGGGCCTTCGACGTTACCGAGTTGATTAAGCAGGGCGATAACGCCGTGGGCGTAGAGCTGGGCAACAGCTATTATAATGAAATCGGCGGCGTCTGGAATTGGCCGAGCGCCAAGTGGCGGGACAATCCCAAGCTGCTATTCCAGCTGGAGATTCGCTATGAGGACGGTACAACCCAGAAAATTGTATCGGATACCAGTTGGAAGCTGACGCTGGACGGACCCATTACGGCCAACAGTATGTACTATGGCGACGTGTACGATGCCCGCAAGGAGATTCCCGGCTGGGGAACGGCCGGTTTTGATGACAGCGACTGGCAGGCGGCCATGGAGGTGGAAGCGCCCATTGGCGAGCTGCGGGCCCAGATGAAGGCCCCGGTGAAACGGGTGGCCTCTTTCCAGCCCCAGTCCATTCTCCGGCTGGATGAGGATTCCTGGCGGATCGAAAGCCCGGAAATGGCCTCCGGTTGGATCAAGCTTATGAATATCAACCAGGATGCCGGCGATAAAATCCGTATTACCTACGGACAGAAGCTGAATGAGGACGGATCGGTCAAGCTGTACGGCGGCAGCGACGGCGAGATCAGCAACTGGTGGCCCCACGCCTATTTGCAGCAGGATATCTATACCTCCGCCGGCCGGGAAAACGAATCCTATGAGCCCAAGTTCAGCTATAAGGGGTTTGGATATATCCAGGTCGACGGCTACGACGGCGAGCTGACGGCCGATGATGTGATTATCTATCGCGTGTCCAACGACGTAGACATCATATCGGAATTTGAGAGCTCCAATCCCCTCTTCAACTATCTGCATAAGATCATGCTCAACTCCATGGCGGACAATTTCCAGGGCGAGCACTGCGATCCTATGCTGGAAAAGATGGGCTGGACGGGCGATGCCAACGTTTCCTTGGATTCCCTTATGTATAATTTTGATATGAGCGGCTGCCTGCCCGGCTTTATCGAAGTGATGGAGGACGGCTTTGAGCATTACGGCACCGTTCCGGTGGCCATCCCCACTGCCGACTGGTGGATTGACAACACCCCGGTATGGAATACCCTCTTTGTGTACGGTGTGGAGGATCTGGTCGACTATTTCGGCATGGACAGCTATACGGAAGAGCAGTATGACGTGATGCGTCAATTTGCCCTCAAGGATATTAACGAGATTAAAGCCAACGGTTGGGTATGGTATGACACCCAGCTTGCCGACTGGGTGGCGCCTATCGGCGGCACCGATCCCAACGTGCAGTATAACGAAAATGTGTCCGAGGGCTCTGGCATCGGCGGTACCGCTTATGTATACGGTATGCTGGAGGCCATGGCTGAGTTTGCTCACCGTTTGGGCAAGCGGGACGATGCCAGAGAGTATGAGGACGCCATGGAGAAAATCTATGACGCCTTTAACGCCAAGTTCTATAACGCAGAGAAGGGCTATTACGAAACCACTACCTGGACCCAGATCGGCACTCGCACCCAGTACCGGCAGACCTCCCAGTTGGTGCCTCTGGCCTTTGGCCTGGTACCGGAGGAATATGTGGATAGCGTGTTGGAAAGCCTCATAAACGATATTAAAGAGAAGGATTATCATTTGGATACCGGCTGTATGGGCACCAGGCACATTCTCCCGATTCTCTGCGATTACGGATATGAGGACGTGGCCTACCGCATCGCTACCCAGGACACCTATCCCAGCTGGGGCTTTTGGGTAGAAAACGGCGCCAAGGGCACCTGGGAAATGTGGGAATCTACCACCCGTTCTTTGGATCACTATTTCCTGGGAACCTATGACGAGTGGTTTTTCTCCCACCTGGCCGGCATCAAGGACATTGAAAACGGCTACAAGACCTTTACCGTGCAGCCCTACATGATCGGCGATCTGGAGCATGCCAGCGCCAAGCTGCACACCGCGCGGGGCGAGGTCGGTTCGGCCTGGGAGCTGCTGGAAGATCAAACGGCTCGACTGACCGTAACCGTTCCCTTTGGCTCTACCGCCAAGGTGCTGTTGCCTACGGGTTCCAGAAACAATGTAACGCTGGATGGACAGCAGTTGTCCTCCGCCCTTCCCGGTGTGGAACGGGTGAGCGTGCTGGGTGGACAGGTGGCCGTGACCATAGGATCGGGCGAATATGAATTTGTTACCGGTACGGATTTGAATGGGCGGTATACCTTGGCCCTGGAAGAGGCCATAGCCGATGCAGAAGAGCAAGAGTCGGATCTTACCCCTGATCTTACCCTTGCGCTGGACGAGGCGCGGAAGGTGCTGGCGGATGAAAACGCCACCCAGAAGCAGATCAACGCTGCCAAGGATACATTGGTGCAGATTCTGGAGCGGATGATGGCCCGGCAGGAACTTCAGGAGGCAATTGTGTCCAGTACGGAGCGGCGGCGCGAGGGCTTTTATGAGCCCGACGCGTGGCTTAGCTACCAGTCCGCCCTGGCCACGGCCCAACAGCTATCGGCTGATGCGGCGGCCGGCGACGACCAGATATCCGCCGCTTTGAAACAGCTGCAAATGGCGGATGCGGCGCTGGACGATGCGGCTTATGAAAACCTAGCCCTAGGCAAGACCGCCAAGGCGTCCTCCTCCAACGAAAATGATTATTGGAGCTGGGGCATCAAGTATGTCACCGACGGAAATCCCAAGAATGAAGGTCTCCAGGCGGGCGAATATGTGGGCTACTCCAGCGCTCTCTCGCCGGAAATTGATCACAGCGAATGGATCTATGTAGATTTGGGCGAAGCCATGCCTGTCAACTGTGCGGTTATCTATCCAGCCTGTAGCTTGGTGGACGGCGAGTGGTTGGGATACGGCTTCCCGGATGATTTTACGGTGGATGTTTCGGTTGACGGCCAAAGTTGGACCACCGTTGCCGAAGAGACCGACTATCCCCTGCCCAAATATGGGCCTATCATCTTCTCCTTTGATACCCAAACAGCACGGTATGTCCGGTTAAACGCCCAGAGCTTACGGGCTAAGGCGACCGACAACAACAGCTATCGTCTACAGCTCTGTGAGATCGAGGCATACAACCTGCCGGACAATGCGGCACAGACGGATGGCCTTCTGACCCTGGGAGTCAGCGGCGGCGTGCTGGACCCCGTATTCCACGTGAACACCACCGAATATACGGTGGGCATCAACGGCGATACCGCATCCCTTACCCTGACGCCGTATACCTCCGACGAGTCGGCGGTTACCATCGAGGGCAAAACGGTTCAGTCCGGCGATCCCTCATCCGCCCTGGATGTGAAGGACGGTCAGAAGATAACCGTGAAAGCCGCGGACAAAACCTATACCCTCACCGTGACCCATATTCCCTCTACCGCCGAAGACGGCAAGAAGGCGTTGGAAATGGTGATTAAGGAAGCCCAAACCATTAAGGATAGCGCGGATTATACCGCCGCTTCCGAAAGCGCGCGGCAGAAGTTCGACGAGGCCCTCAGCAAGGCGCAGGAGGTTTACCAAACTACGGACGCCGATGAGGACGATATCATCTCCGCCTGGACCGATCTAATGGATGCCATTCACGGTCTGGTCGCAACCAAGGGGGACCTGGATGCAGACGGAGAGGTGACCATTGCCGATGTGATGGAGGCCTGCAAGGTCATGGCCAGAGAATCGGCGGGAACCGATCCTACCGATGAGGAGATTGAACGCGGCGACCTGGACGGCGACGACGAGATCACCATCGCCGACGTCATGGAAATTTGCAAGATCCTGGCCAGAGGCGCTTAAATCGATACACTACCTTCTTATTCTGTTGGAAGAAGCTCTGTCCTGCGGACGGGGCTTCTTTCTTTTTGTGACCGGCTGTGGTGGGAATTTCATAAAATTATTCACGCCGCCAAAGCGCATAATTTTTACTTGTCGCCCCCTTTTCCGCCGAGAGCACGCCGCCGGAAGGAATTTGTGCTGGGAGCAGCATATCTCTGCCGCCCCAAAGACATGCCGCTCTCTTGAAAAGGGATGGTTTTAGGATTATAATATAAGCTAAAATACAGAAAACCAAGGAGAGAAAGCCATGATAAAATGGGGGAAAAAGATCCTGTGCGCGGCGGTTGCGTTTGCGATTGCGGTAGCAGGTGTTTTTGTATCGGCAGCACCGGCCCATGACGTGCCCCAGGCGCATATAGACGTTTGCCAAGGGAACCAGGAGGGGACGGTCAACGGCCTGCCGGCCTGCGTCAATGAGGCGGGCGACCTGCACGTCTGCGCTAACAACTTCCCGGACGACAACTTCCGGGCCTATCTGCTGGAGTCCCTGGCCGCTATTTATGAGGGCCTTGGCCTTCCTTATGCGGATTATTTTACGGCCGACATTCTGTCCAAGGTTACCAGTATGGAGCCGGCTGACCGGGACATTGCCTCCCTTGAAGGGGTGGAATACTTTTTCAGTCTTCACAGCCTGCTTTGCGACAGAAACCGGCTTGCCGAGCTGGATTTAAGCCATAATGCGGCCTTAGAGACCCTGTCGTGCACGAAAAACCAGCTTACCAGCATAAATCTCAGCGGCAATCCGCTCCTGCGCAGCCTCCACTGCTCGGAAAACCAGCTGACCAGTCTGGATGTAAGCCAAAACCCACAATTGACAGTTTTAATCTGCCCAGTCAACGAGATTTCGGAATTGGAACTCAGCGGCAATCCCGAACTGCAGACCCTGTACTGTTACCGGAACCGGCTGCGCGCGCTGGATCTCAGCGATAATCCTCTGCTGACGGCGGAAAGCGGCTGTATAGTTGTGAACCAGACAACGGAGGCGGCTTATATCTCTGCCGACAATCAGTGGGTGCTGGATATGGCCGGGCTGGTCTCGGCTGAAAACCTGGGACGGGTGCTGTCGGTGTCTGATGGGGAATACGATCCCGTGACGGGGACGGTGACCCTGGCCTTCCAGCCCGCCGAACTGACTTATGAATACGATACCGGACTGGCGGGGTGCCCTCTTCCGGTAAAAGTGACCCCGGCCGGCGAGGAACCGGGCCACGGGGGGATGGACGGCATCTTTGCCGAATTGCCTGCCTGTGTAGATGATGAAGGGCAGCTGCATATCTGTGCCAAAAATTTCCCGGATGCAAATTTCCGGGCCTATCTGCTGGCCCAGTCCGATGGGAAAGATGGCTACATCAGCCAGGGCGAAGCGAATGGCACCTATGCCAACCTGCTGGTGTCTGGGCTGGGTATCCGTTCCCTTGCGGGCATCGAATACTTTTCCGCTCTGCGGTATCTCAGCTGCGATAGAAACCAGCTTACCGAATTGGATGTAAGCCATAACCCGGCCCTGCGCGACCTGAGCTGCTCGGAAAACCAGCTTACCGAGTTGGATTGCAGCGATAATCCCGCGCTGGAAAGCCTGATATGTCCGGTCAACCAGATTGCGGAGCTGGATGTAAGCGGCTGTCCTAATCTTACGACGCTTTATTGTTACCGCAACCAGTTGCGCAGACTGGATCTCAGCGGCAATCCACAGCTGCTGTCCGGGAGCTGCATTATAAACCAGGAAGTACAGGCGATTTATACCGCCGCCGGCGACGGATGGGTGCTGGATATGGCCGATCTGGTATCGGCCGAAAATCTGGGGCGGGTGCTGTCGGTTGCCCCGGGCGACTTTGATTCCGTATCTGGTCTGGTAACCCTGCAGAATATGGAGGAGCCGCCTTACTATTTGAATTATACCTATGACACCGGCCTTTCCGGGGTGCCCCTGTCGGTGACCATAACCCCCGCCCCCGAGACGGGCGGGCCGGAGGAGATAGACGGCGTTTTTGCCGGCCTGCCGGCCTGCGTCAATTCGAACGGCGATTTACACATCTGCGAAAAGAACTTCCCCGACGAAGGTTTCCGGGCCTATCTGCTGGAGCAGGAGGGCGGAGCGGACGGCTATTTTACCCCTGCGGAGGCCGGCGATTTTACCAGCTTTTCGGTGGATGAAATGGGTATTGCCTCCCTTGCGGGTCTGGGGTATTTCCCCGGTCTCACCGAACTTTCCTGCGAGGGGAATGCATTGACAGAACTGGATCTCAGCGACAATCCGGCCCTGACCCGGCTGTACTGCGGCGGCAACCAGCTGACCGCCCTGAACGTGAGCTGGTGCCCCTCTCTTGAGACCCTTTACTGTGAGGAAAATCGCCTGACCAACCTGGATGTGAGCGGCAATGCTTCCCTGGAATTTTTAAACTGCGACGGAAACCGGCTGTCGAACCTGGACGCCGGCGGCCTTGCCGCTCTGGAATATCTCAGCTGCCGGGATAACCAGCTGACGGCGCTAAATATAAAAGGCGCATCCGCCCTGACCGACCTTGACTGCGGCAACAACCAGCTGGCCGAGCTGGATGTAAGCGGCAGCCCGCTGCTGGAGTCCCTCGACTGTATAAATAACCGGCTGACTGCCCTGGATGTCAGCGGCAATTCGGTGCTGAAGGAGTTTGACTGCCGGAGCAACCAGTTGAGCACGCTGGATGTGAGCGCCAATCCCCTGCTGGAGCTGTTTATCTGTGGCAATAATCATTTGCCCTACCTGGATTTGAGCGGGAATCCCAATCTTACCGTGGGTGCGACCTTGTTAAGCCAGAATATATCCGCCGAGGCCGTGCCGGGTGAAACCGGCTGGGAGGTAGACCTGTCCGCCTTTATTCCGACGGAGTGGCGGGGACAGGTGCTGTCGGTGACGGCGGGGGCCTACGATCCGGCCACCGGCGTGGTGTCCTTTGACGAGGAACCCGATTCCTTTGCATACACCATTGCCACGGGACACGAGGGACTGGACATGACGGTGTCCGTCAACCTAACCGGAGACATTGTTCCCGGTGATTTGGACGGGGATGCGGAGGTGACCATTGCGGACGTGATGGAGGC
>DXVY01000109.1 GCA_019417145.1 Clostridiales bacterium | reverse complement strand
GTCCAGTATGTTCGTAGAGAGCCGCCCCCTGCTGTTGCTGTTTCGGGGCGTGGTAGTGCGTCTGGATACCGAGGCCGGCCGACCGGGCAAATCCGACCTGGACCTGCTTTTGTCCGTCCGTCGCGTTCCCGACCTGCTGGAGCTGCTCCCTCCCAGACCGAGCAACCAGCATCCCGGGGGGCTCCGCCAGTATCATACGCCGGCTCTCAAGATGCTGATTATGGCGGCCGCAACCTCCTCTTCAGCCACCGGCCTGCTGGTGGCCGCGCCGGTTATCAATAAGGCCGGGCAACTGCTGGGGGACGGCTTTTCCGACCAGGTTTACGGAACCCTGACCGAGGCGGCGGGTCTGTTGGAAACCATTATTCCCACCGGCGCCAGCATGCTTGCCATTATTCTGCTGGCTGGATTTGTCATCTCTTTTTTTCACTCCTTGATCAAAACGGCGCCTTTCCGTCTGTATATCAAGGGGGACCGATTTACCTCCTCCTCCGGTCTGATCGCCCGGCGGCGGACCCGTTTCCGAGTCAGTGCCATTAATGATATCCTCATCCAGCAGACCCCCGCCATGCGGCTGTTGCGCCATTACACGGTCAAGGTCAATGTGGCCGGGTACGGTAAAGGCCGAGGCGAGACGGCGGTGGTTATTCCGGCGGCTGGACGAAAAGAGATCCATAAACTGCTCCGCGAGATCCTGCCCCACACGGACAAGGTTCCTATCGCCCTGCGCCCGCCGGCCCGCTCTCTGCCCCGGTTTGCCGTCTGGCCGGTCGTCTTGCTGCTGGCCATACCCATGGCAGGCGCCCTGACCGCACACTTTCTGCCCGATTTCGTTGGCTTTATCCGCTTTACCGCCATGGTCCTTATGATTTTGCAGGCGGTGATCATCTCCCTGAGCCTGCGCCGGTATACGCAGGGAGGCGTTACCTTCGGAGAGCAGATCACGGCCTATTCCAGCAAATGGTTTTCCCTCACCGAAATGCGCTGTCCAGGGGATCGGATGGGCGTTATACGAATCATGCAAAATCCCTTTGACAAACGCAGCGGCCTTTGCCGGGTAAAGCTTACGGTGCGCTCGGAAAGCGCCCATACCCTGTCGGTTTTGCATCTGGACTATAAGCAGGTCCGCAAAACACTGGAGGATTTTTATAAAACACGATTTTAACCCCACTTGGAAAAATTAAGGTTTGGGCAATTGACCTGGTACGAAATATAAGGTAAAATAGAATATATTGAATGATAATGTGGTTTTCTATGGGGGCTCCTTCCCCACTGAGAAAACAAGCGATAAAGGGGTATGTTGCGCGATGAAACAGTTATACGGCCCGGAAGCCCTCCATATGCTGCCGTTGCCCGGCGGCTTTATTATGGCCACCCGCCAGAACGCTTATGACGACAAGGTGGTCGTGGCGTATAAAATGGTGAATTTTGAAAGCGGCACCATCAATCCGGTGACCCGGAACGTGTATCTGCTTTCTAAATTTGGCAACAATTTCAAAGCCTGTGAAAAACAGTTACGGGATTACCTCAACTGTAAAACCGTCATGCTGGACGACGGCCGCCTGTTCGCGGTCTATCCCGACGGCGCGGCCCGTATCCTGGACAAGGACGGACGGCCGGAATGGCAAGGGGCCTTAAAGTATAAGGATTTCGGACCGGCCGACGCGGTGGTACACGGCCATACCCTCTGGGCCTCCTTCCCGGAGAACAATGCTCTGATTCGCTTCAATCTGCGGACCATGCGGGAGGAACTGCGCATTGGGGGCGGAAATGGTTCGGCCTTTGCCGCGCCGGAAGGCCTATGGGTAGCCGGCGGGGACAATATGTTGGTCTGTAACCCGGGCAACCACAAGATTTTAGAGGTCAATCTCAAGTCTTACACGGTTTATGATTACGCGGAATTCGACGAGCCTGTGCGCCAGTACATCAAGATCGGCGGCAGCGAGATTGTGCTGTTGGATTCGGGCGTCTACAGACTATAATCATAAGCAAAATGTATTTCATCGACCGGACAGGTTCGCTTGTCCGGTTTTCGCTTATCTGTATATTAGGGAGGGGTACTAGTGAAAAGAAAGATAAGACGCATAATGGAAACGTGCTGTCTGGTGCTGCTCTGCGCCGGCTTGACAATGTCCGGCGGCTGCGAGTGGCCCGATTTGTCCCCTGCCTCGGTTGCATCCGCTTTATCCCGGCAGGTTACTGTGAGCGATTCGTGGGACGCCGCTGGGTCTCAAACCCATGACGGTAGGCTTACGGCTGTATTTCTGGACGTGGGACAGGCAGACGCCGCCTTGCTAACCCTGCCCAACGGCCGTCATATGCTCATAGATGGGGGCAACAACAACGATGGGACCCTCATCTGCGACTACCTCCAGGAGCAGGGGATCGACACCATTGACTATTTGATCGCCACCCACCCCCACGAGGACCACATCGGCGGACTGGATACGGTGATTGAAGAGCTGGAAATTGGAAGCATCTATGCGCCCAGGCTTGCGGATGACGATATACCCACCACCCGCACCTACGAAGATTTTCTGGAAGCCATAAGCGACAAGGGCTATAAACTCCATGGCGCTAAGGCGGGTGATTATCTGCTGAAAGAGGAGGACGTAGCGGTCCAGGTCTTAAGCCCTGCCGATGAAAGTTACGAAGAACTTAATAATTACTCGGTGGTGCTCCGCATAACCTATGGGCGAACCAGCATGCTCTTAGCAGGCGATGCGGAGACCTTATGCGAAGAGGAGATGCTGGACGAAGGGTATGAGTTGCAGTCCGATCTTTTAAAGGTAGGGCACCATGGCAGCCATTCCTCCTCATCCGCCGACTTTATTGAGGCGGTTGCCCCGTCATACGCGGTCATCAGCTGCGGAGAAGACAACACCTACGGCCATCCGCACGCCGAGACGCTGGAAACGCTGGAAGCGGCGGGGGCGCAGGTTTTCCGCACCGATATGCAGGGAACCATTCTTGCCGTGTCGGACGGTCAGACGCTCACCCTTTCCGCGGATCAGTCTATTTGCTGCGACGGGGGGCGATAAGATGCGGCAGGAATTTTCCCGCAGCGCCATGCTGCTGGGAGGGGAGGCCCTAGAAAAGTTGGCCGGACGGCGGGTGGCCATATTCGGCCTAGGCGGCGTGGGTTCCTTTGCGGCCGAGGCTCTTGCCCGCACCGGAATCGGCAGATTTTTGCTGGTGGATGGGGATACGGTCTGCCTGACCAATCTAAACCGTCAGCTCATAGCTGATCAGACCACGGTGGGGCGGCCAAAGGTGGACGTGATGGCCGAACGTATTCGCCGTATCAATCCTGCGGCGCAAATCGACGCTCGCCGGCTTTTTTATCTGCCCGAAAACAACCTGGATCTACTGGAAGGTTGCGACTACGTGGTGGACGCCGTGGATACGGTGGCGGCCAAGCTAAGCCTGGCGGAGGACTGCTACAGACGGGGCATCCCCATTATCAGCGCCATGGGCACAGGCAACAAAACCGACCCCACCCAGTTGCAGACGGCGGATATTTTTGAGACCTCCGTCTGTCCGCTCTGCCGGATCATGCGAAAGGAGCTAAGGCGCCGGGGCGTTCCCAGGCTGAGGGTTGTATATTCCAGGGAAGAGCCCATCGCGCCCGGTCCGCCGGCGGACTGCGCCACCTGCGGCCGCTGTGAAAAAGCCGTCCTGCCCGCCGAGGAGCAGACCGGCCGGAAACGGCAGACGCCGGGCAGTCTAGTCTTTGTTCCCTCGGTCTGCGGCCTGCTTCTGGCCCGGGCGGTCATTTTTGATTTATTGGAAAAATAGTCCTGTCCTTCTCATATACTAAAAGAAATACGGATAAAGGAGCGTTCATATGCAGCATCTACTGGAGGAACGACCCTCTTTTCATTTTCACACCGGCCAGCTTCCCTTCTATTTCACCTTCCCCGCGCTGGAGGAAACCGGCCTCTGTCGCCACGCTTTTTCCTCCCGTCTGGGAGGCGCAAGCCGAGGACGGTACGCCTCCCTGAGCCTCAGCTTCTGGATGGGGGACGATCGAGACGCCGTCTATGAGAACTTCCGTCGCCTGTGCGCCGCCATCGGCGTAGACGAGACCCGTCTGGTCTTCGGAGACCAGGTGCACAGCGCCAACATCCGGGTGGTCACGGAGGAGGACGCGGGAAAGGGAATTGTCCGGGAACGGGACTACAGCGGGGTGGATGGGCTCGTGACGAATGTGCCCGACCTTCCCCTGGTCACCCTGTACGCCGATTGCGTGCCCTTATTGTTTTTAGACCCGGTCAAACGGGCCGTGGGCTGTGCCCATGCCGGCTGGCGGGGCACCGCCGCCTCCATCGGCCGGCGGACGGTGGAGACCATGCAGCAGGCATACGGCAGCGCCCCCCAGGATATCCTAGCCTGCATAGCCCCCTCCATAGGTCCCTGTTGCTACGAGGTGGACCAGCCGCTGCAAAGCGTCTTTACCTCTATTCCCGATGTGGATCCCCAAGACCTGCTGACGCCAAAGGGAGAGGGAAAATATATGCTGGACTTGTGGGAAACCAATCGTCGGATACTGCTGGCCGCCGGCCTTAGGGAGGAGCATATCACTGTAGCGGGGCTTTGCACCAGCTGCCATGCGGATCTTTTTCACTCCCATCGCGCTACCGGCGGAAACCGGGGAAGCCTAGCGGCAATCATCGCCTTAAAGGCATAAAAACATCCCATGCGTCGGACCGTTTTCTTGGTCCGATACATGGGATGTTTGGCTTTATTCCTCTAATCAGCGGCCCAGCCGCAGTCCTTCGTAGCTGTCCCGCAGGGTCTGGCAGGAGGCGGCAAATTGGGCCTGCTCCTCATCGGAAAGAGAGAGGGAAAGGACCCTCTGCACGCCGTTACGGCCTACAATACAGGGCACGCCGGCGAATACATCGCTCTGCCCATATTCTCCTCGGAGCATGGCCGAAACGGTCAGCACGCTGCTCTCGTCCCCCAAAACAGCCTTGGTTATGCGGACCATGGCCATGCCGATACCATAATAGGTTGCCCTTTTAGCCTTGATGATCTTTTGCGCGGCCTCCCGCACTTCCGTAGATATTTTTTCCAAATCACCGTCGCAAAACCGTCCGCCCGATTCCTCGCAAATCTCCAGTACCGGCTTGGTAGCCAGCATAGCCTGGGACCAGGGGACAAATTCACTGTCGCCATGCTCGCCCATGACGTAGGCGTGCATATTTCTGGCGTCCACGCCGAAATAATCTCCCAGAAGATACCGCAGACGAGCGGTGTCCAGGGCGGTACCGGTGCCCAGAACCCGGCGGGGATTGAAGCCGGACAGAGCGCAGGTCACCCGGGTCATGATATCCACCGGATTGGTTGCCACTAAGAAAATGCCGTTAAAGCCGGATTCAGTCACCGGATCTACAATAGAGCGAAAGACCTCTGCGTTGCGCTGGAGCAGATCCAGGCGGGACTCGTCGGGCTTTTGGGCCACGCCAGCACAGATGGCGACCACATCGGCGCCCTCGCAGTCTTTATAGTCGCCGGCATATATTTTCATGGAAGACGCCGAGAAGGCTAGGCCGTGGTTCAGATCCATGGCCTCTCCCATCGCCCGCTGCCTGTCCACGTCGATCAGCACCAGCTCGTCGCAGGCGTTTTGATTGAGCAGGGCATAGGCATAGCTCATGCCCACCATGCCGGTGCCAATGAGCACCACCTTCCGATTGTCTCTAGACATACAATAACCTCCCTCTTTATCCTTCTCCTTCAGTATAACCACCAAAGGTCTATGTTATCATTGTAACACGACTTTGGCATCGGTCAAGTATATAGCTGACAAAATAGAAAAACGATCCACTAAAATGCAAATGAAAAAGCAGCCGTCTAAAGCGGCTGCTTTTTCGGAGGAAAAAAGAGAGAGAAAAAGAAATTGGCTGGTCTCGCGAGTGGGAAACGCCATATTTCCCACCCCGCTTAACAATATATATAGAAACTGTCCGCGGTGTTGGCTTCCGC
>DXVY01000108.1 GCA_019417145.1 Clostridiales bacterium | reverse complement strand
GTACAATACATGAGAGTGTACGCGCTTTGCTCGCCGGTAACCACCATCGTTTTTGCGGTGGACAATTACCTGCGCATCTGCGGTATTATCCGCGGCAGCATGTTTTTGAATATATGGATGTCCATTTTAAGCGGCGTGCTGGAGTTCCTCTTCCTGGGCGTGTTTCGCTGGGGGATCTGGGCGGCGGCCTTGGCGACCTGCGCCGGGATGTTTATCTGCGCCATCCTTGCCTTTATTCCCTTTTTTCGGGGCAAGGCGCCCCTTCGCTTTTGCAAACCGCGGTGGAAGGGAGGAATGGTGCGGCAAATCCTCGCCTGTGGCAGTCCGAACTTTTTGAATAACATCGCAGGCAGGATTACTTCTATTTTAATGAATGTGCTTTTGGTGCGTATGGGCGGAGAAATGGCCGTATCGGTGTATGGAATCCTAATGTTCGCAGACGGCTTCATACAGCCGCTCCTATACGGGATGTGCGACTCCCTCCAGCCTGCCGTTGGATATAACTGGGGAGCGCAAAAATATTCCAGGGTGCGGGCAATTGAAAAATGCTGTTTTACGGCAAGCGGGGTCGTATCCCTGCTGGCGGTGGTTGTCATCGGCCTTTTCCCCGAACAGATCACCAAGCTGTTTGTGGCCGACGCCGGACAGGAGATTTTGCATATGTCGGTTGGCGCGCTGCGGCTGTTCAGCCTTACTTATGTCACCCGGTGGTTTTCCTTTGCCACCCAGAGCTATATGCTGGCCATTGAAAAACCCATACCGGCTTCTCTTATCTCGGTGTCAACTACGTTTGTCTTTCCTTTGCTTTTGATAGGTGCCCTCTGGCCGCTGGGCCTGACGGGGATCTGGCTGAATTTTGCGGGGACCGCGATTCTTGCGACCATTCTGTCGGCGGTTATTCTCGTCAAGCTGCGGCATGTGCTGCGCAGGCCGGATGTGGATAGACCCTAGGGTCTTAGAAAAGCGAGGCGCGGGGAGAAAAGGCTGTATGTATATACTGGCCACAAGCCGAGGATTCCCCGGCGGATGGGAGGGCGGCGGCCGGCCCATGGCTGGGGTTTGCCCGCTTTGCGGCGGAATCGGCCGTTGAAACGGCCGCGCCGCCGGGGCACGGCGGCTTTCGAGCCGCTTTGATGTGCGGAGCGCCAGCCCCCAAAGGGGTTTTGCCGGCGGGGAAGATGCATAAAAAACAGAGTAACAATCCTGCTGCCAAGGGGAGGCTTGATCCATGTTTCGTTTGGGGCTTACATCGGTGACCTTTCGGAAACTGCCGCCCGAGGAGATAGCGACCATCTGCCGGCTGGCGGGGCTGGACGGCATAGAGTGGGGCGGCGACGTCCACCTGCCGCCCGGAAGGCCGGCGGAGGCGCGAAGGCTCCGCGCGCTTACCGAGGATAAGGGGCTGCAGGTTCTCAGTTACGGCTCCTATTACCGAGTGGGCGCGTCCAGTCAACCGGACAGAGACTTTGGGCCGGTGCTGGAAACCGCCCGGCTGCTGGGAGCTCCCCTGATCCGGGTCTGGCCGGGAGATAGGGGATCCGCCCTGGCTGACTGGGACGCGTATGCGGCCGCCGCTGCCGAAACGGCCGCCATCTGCCGCATGGCGGGGGAATATGGGATCCGGGTGGCTTATGAATATCATCCCGGCACCCTTACCGACTGCATCGCCAGCGCCCGCCGGTTGCTGGAGATGTGCGGGGACTGCGGGGCGGCCAGTCTCTGGCAGCCCCGGCCCGTCCCTTGGCAGGAAAATTTGACCGAGCTCAAGGGACTTGGGGACTATCTGGCCAATATTCATGTTTTTCACTGGACCCGTCGGGACGGCAGAACCCTGCGGCGGCCTCTGGCGGAGGGGGAGGCCGACTGGCTGCGCTATCTGAGGGCCGCCGGCCACACCCCCGGCCGGCATGATCTCATTTTGGAATTTGTCAAGGATGATCGGCCGGAATGTCTGTTGGAGGACGCGCAAACGCTGCGGCGATGGGTTCGGCGGCTGGAGGAAAACGCTCCGCCTATGCGGTAGACCGCCCCGAGACGGTTCTGGCGGGAGCTGGCCGTGAGAAGGATACAAAAACACAAAATTAAAACACAAAATCCCATGGAAACCAGGGAGCGTCTGTGTTACAATGCCCGTAGAGAGTTTAAGGAGGAATGGAAAATGATCGTTACGAAGCCGCCTATGGGCTGGAACTCCTGGAACACATTCGGGCAGGATATTTCTGACCAGTTGATTCGACAGATCGCCGACTGTATGGTAGACAGCGGCCTTAAGGACGCGGGGTATGACTATGTGGTGATCGACGACTGCTGGAGCCTCAAGGAACGGGATGAAAAGGGCCGCCTGGTACCCGACCCGGCCAAATTTCCACACGGCATGAAGGCCCTGGCGGACTATGTGCATGCCAAGGGCCTCAAGTTCGGTATGTATTCCTGCGCCGGCACCAAAACCTGCGCACGGTACCCCTCCAGCTTTGAACACGAGTTTGTGGACGCGGATACCTTCGCCCAGTGGGGCGTGGATTTCCTGAAATATGACTACTGCAACAAACCTCGGATCGACGGCGACCTGCTGTATAAGCGGATGGGCCTGGCCCTCGCCAACTGCGGCCGGGATATCCTCTTCAGCGCCTGCAACTGGGGCGTGGACAACTCTGTGGAATGGATCAAGTCCACCGGCGCGCATATGTGGCGCTGTACCGGCGATATCTTTGACAGCTGGGCTTCCATCAAGGAACTGGCCGTCTCTCAGATCGGCCGCCAGCCCTATTACAGCCCTACCTGCTTTAATGATATCGACATGCTGGTGGTGGGCATGCGCGGCCAGGGAAACGTTGGACTCACCGGCTGTTCGGATCTGGAATACCGCACCCACTTCTCCTACTGGGCCCTGCTCCAGTCCCCCCTGATGATCGGCTGCGATATTCGGAAAATGGACCAGGCCACCCGGGAGATCCTGATGAATCCGGAAATCATCGCCATAAATCAGGATCCCGCCTGCCGGCAGCCCTATCTGATCCTCAACTGGGACGACGATAAGCTGGTATGGGCCAAGCTGTTGGAGGGCGGCGACTACGCCATCGGCATGTTCAATCTCAGCGACAGCGATCGCCATATGGATGTGAACTGGTGGGATATGGGAATCCCCGCGGCCGCCGGCTGCGCTTTGTCCCTGCGGGATCTTTGGAAACATGCCGAGCTGGGCGTATTTCCCGAGGCCTTCGGAACGGATATCCCGGCCCATGACTGCCTGATGCTCCGGGCAAAGCTGGTGCGCGGATAATGGCCGCCTTATGCCAGAAATGCGGGACGGAGGTTTCCGGGGACGAAGTCGGCCTTTATAAAAAACTGGTGAACCGGGGGGCTACGCAGTACCTCTGCAAGCTCTGTCTGGCCCACCGCTTTTCTTGTGACCCCGCGCTGCTGGATGAAAAGATCCGGCAGTTTAAAAGGATGGGCTGTTCCCTTTTCGCCGCGGACGGGGAGCCCTCCTGACGGGTATCCTTTGCATGCTGTATAACCCGAGCCGGTAGGATAATTGCCGGCTCGGGTGTTTTTATGCCTCCGGTTTTCATAAGGATATTATTGCGGTCACCCACCATGATAAAAAATATTATATTTTTGTGTAAAAAGCATGATTATTATCCGTGAATATTGTCGAAATTTAAAACTATTATTCGGTTTGCAGCTTTCTATATCTTTTAGAAAATAAATATGTCATATATACACATTGAAATTAACGTTAATTTCTGCTTTTATACTTATATGGGAGGAAGTTGCTATGAAAAAGGAATATCAACACGTTTACAAACAAATCGGGATTAACATCAGGGACAGCCGGAGGGCGGCGGGGATCACGCAGGAGCAGTTGGCTGAAATGGTCAACAAAAGTGTTACCTTTATCAGCCACCTGGAGGCTCCGGGTATTGTCAAGGCGCCTTCGCTGGACACCCTCATCGATATTGCCAGGGCGCTACATGTCCCTTTGCGGCAGTTGGTGGACGTGGAGGATGATAAGGAAAAACAGTAGCATAAGCAGGGGGGAGAAAGGGCGGGACCTTTCTTCCCCTTCCTTTTTCCTTGGCGGGACCGGATGAGAATGGTGTTTCAGGCATATAAGGGGGATTATGCCGGAATTGTATAGAACCCTGTTTTTTTGGCGCCCTAAATTTGGGTATTATTTTTTTGTTTTGGGGCTTTTCATTTTTGATAAAGGCTATATAATGAAAGGGACGCAAAGGAAGGCTTTGCAAACGGAGGAAGATATTGCGGACCGGCCGCGAGGACGGCCAAAGCCGCCGCGAAAATGCCGCGGGGACGCTCACAGACAGATAAGGGTTTACTGTTGTGGGACGGCCCCGCCTTTTTTTGCCCGGCAAACGCCGGAAACGGCGCGGCGGCAGGTTAAGAGGAAGGGGCGACCTTTATGTTTCAAATTCGTTGGCTTTGGCGGAACATGACCGGTAAGCGGAAATATCTGGTCATGGGCCTGAGCCTTTCGATCCTCACTATGGCCATGACGGTCATCGTGCCCAAGCTTTCCCAACTGCTGATCGACGACGTGATCATGGGCGGCGACCGGGCAATGCTGGTCCCGCTGCTGCTGGGGATGTGCGGGGTGCAGCTGGTCCGTACGGTGCTGCGGTATGTGATGGTGTTGTTTATGGAGTTTTCCTCCCAGCACCTGATCATGAATCTGCGCCAGCGTATCTTCGACAACATCACCAACCAGGAAATGCGATTTTTTGACAGGAACCGCACCGGCGACCTGATTACCCGGGTGACCGGCGATATGGAATACGTCCGGCACGCCTGCGCCCAGATCGTCTACACCTTTACCGACTCGGTATCGGTGTTGCTGGCGGCCATCATCTTCCTGTCCACCATGAGCGTGGGGCTGACCCTCTGTATGCTGGCGGTGACGCCGATCATTGCCTTTTTATCCTTTTTCTACATTCGGAGAATCCGGCCCATCTACGCCAATTTGCGGGAAAAGCTGTCCCTCTTAAACACGGCCGCCCAGGAGAATATCGCCGGCAACCGTGTGGTGCGCGCCTTTGCCAGAGAGGATTATGAGATCGAAAAATTCGACCAGTGCAGCAAGGATTTCCGCAAGGCCAATCTGGTGGCGGCCTACAAGTGGCAGGCCTTTTCCCCGGTCATCGACCTGTTCTGTCAGATCCTTTCGGTTATCATGATTTTGGCCGGCGGCATTTTTGTCATCAACGGCCAGTTAAGCTACGGCGAGCTCACCGCCTTTTCCGGGCTGACCTGGGCGCTGGCCAACCCCATGCGGAACATGGGCAACATCCTAAACGATATCCAGCGGTTTTTCGCCTCGGCCGATAAGGTTATCGAGGTGTTTTACGCAAAGCCGCTGATCGTGGACCGGTATGACTGTGTGGATAAAAGCGAGCGCATGGAGGGGAAAATCGAATTCCAGGATGTTTCCTTTGCCTATGGCGACCGCCCGGTGCTCCACGACCTTTCCTTCACCATCCAGCCCGGGGAGACGGTGGCCATCATGGGCCCCACCGGCTCGGGCAAAACCAGCCTTATTAACCTGATCTGCCGCTTTTATGATACCACCGCCGGCCGGGTGCTGGTGGACGACGTGGATGTGCGCATGTGGAAGCTATCCAAGCTCCGGGGCTCCATCGGCCTTGCGGCGCAGGACGTCTTTCTGTTTTCGGATACCATCGACGGCAATATCGCCTACGGCAACCCGGATATGCCCGAGGAGGACGTGTATACATACGCCGCCGCGGCCGCGGCCGACCCCTTCATCCGCAAGATGGAGGAGGGCTATAACACCATTGTGGGTGAGCGGGGCGTCGGCCTTTCGGGCGGCCAACGGCAGCGCATCGCCCTGGCCCGGGCCTTGGCCATTCAGCCCCCTATCCTGGTGTTGGACGACACCACTTCGGCGGTGGATATGGAGACCGAGCAGTTTATCCAGCACCAGCTGCGGCATCTGTCCTTCCAGTGTACCAAAATCATTATTGCCCAGCGGATTTCTTCGGTCAAGGACGCCAGCCGTATCATGATCCTCCAGGAC
>DXVY01000107.1 GCA_019417145.1 Clostridiales bacterium | reverse complement strand
TCAGGATCAGCCGGTAGCCCCTGGCCGCGGCCAGGGGCTACCGGCTGATCCTGACCATGCCCGAACCATGAGCGTGGAGCGGCGGAATCTTCTCAAGGCCTACGGCGCCCAGCTGGTGCTCACCGACGGCAAGGCGGGCATGAAGGGGGCCATCGCCAAGGCGGCGGCCCTGGCCGCCGAAATCCCCGGCAGCTTTGTGCCCGGCCAGTTTGAAAACCCGGCCAATCCGGCGGCTCATCGGGCCTCCACCGGGCCGGAAATCTGGAAGGATACCGGTGGGAAGGTGGATATTTTTGTGGCCGGCGTGGGTACCGGCGGCACCATCACCGGCGTGGGCGGCTATTTAAAGGAGCAGAACCCGGGGGTATATGTGGCGGCGGTGGAGCCGGCCGATTCCCCAGTGCTGTCGGGCGGGGAGTCCGGCCCCCACAAGATCCAGGGCATCGGCGCGGGCTTTGTGCCGACGGTGCTGGACACAAAGGTTTACGATGAGGTCATCCCCGTCCAGAACGCCGACGCCTTTGCCGCCGGCCGGGAACTGGCCCGGCTCGAGGGCATCCTGGCCGGCATCTCCTCCGGCGCGGCCCTGTTCGCTGCCATGGCCTTAGCGAAACGGCCGGAAAACAAGGGAAAAACTATTGTGGCGCTGCTGCCCGACACAGGGGACCGGTATCTTTCCACCCCCTTGTTCCAGGAAGAAGCGCCCATCGCATAAGGAGGCCTACCTATGTATATTTACGCGGATAACGCCGCCACTACCAGGCTCAGCCCAGCAGCAAAGGCCGCCATGGAGCCCTACTGGGAGGAGATCTACGGCAATCCCTCCAGCCTCCACACGGCGGGGCAGCGGGCGGCTGAGGCTCTGCTGAACGCTCGCCAGGCCGTGGCCCGCTGCCTGGGGGCCGACCCGGGGGAAATCTATTTCACCGGCGGGGGGAGCGAGGCCGACAACCAGGCCATCCTGTCGGCCGCCCGGCTGGGGGCAAAAAAGGGCAAAAAACATATCGTTTCCACCAAGTTTGAGCATCACGCCGTCCTGCACACCCTGGAACGGCTGCAAAAGGAGGGCTTTTCGGTCACCCTGCTGGACGTGCACCAGGACGGCCTTGTGCGCCCGGAGGAACTGAAGGCCGCCCTGCGGCCCGACACCGCCCTGGTCACGGTCATGATGGCCAACAACGAAATCGGCACCCTGCAGCCCATCGCTGAAATTGGCCGGATATGCGAAGAGCGGAAGGTGCTTTTCCATACCGATGCGGTACAGGCCGCCGGTCATGTGCCCATCGACGTAAAGGCCCTCCATGTGGATATGCTCTCCCTCTCCGGGCATAAATTTCACGGCCCCAAGGGGGTAGGGGCGCTCTACTGCAAAAAGGGTGTGCCCCTGCTGCCTCTCATAGAGGGAGGCGCCCAGGAAAAGGGCAAGCGGGCCGGCACCGAAAACCTGCCTGCCATTGTGGGAATGGCCGCCGCCCTGGAGGAATCCGAACAGCATATGGAGGCCGACGCTTCTAAAATCGCCGCTCTGCGGGACAGGCTCATAGAGGGGCTGTCCGCCATTCCCCACGCCTGTCTCAACGGCCACCCGACCCGCCGGCTTCCCGGCATTGTCAATTTCTGCTTTGAAGGCATCGAAGGGGAGTCCCTTCTCCTGCTGCTGGACATAAAAGGTGTGGCCGCCTCCTCAGGATCGGCCTGCACCTCCGGCTCTCTGGATCCCAGCCATGTGCTGCTGGCCCTGGGGCTGCCCCATGAGGTGGCCCACGGCTCCCTGCGGCTGTCCCTCAGCCGCTACAACACGGAAGAGGAAATAGAACATATCCTAAGCGCCGTTCCCCAGGTGGTGGCCTATCTGCGGGACTGCTCGCCGGTTTGGGAGGCGCTTTCGAAAGGAGAAAAGCCATATGTTATACAGTGAAAAGGTTATGGACCATTTTACCCATCCTCGGAATATGGGCAAGATGGAGGACGCCGACGGCATCGGCGAGGTAGGCAACGCCAAGTGCGGCGATATTATGAAAATGTATATTAAGGTAAGGGACGGCGTCATTACCGACGTGGCATTCAACACCTTCGGCTGCGGTTCGGCCATTGCCACCAGCTCCATGGCCACCGAAATGATCAAGGGAAAGCCCATCGAGGAGGCCTTACAGCTTTCCAACAAGGCGGTGGTGGAGGCTTTAGACGGCCTTCCCACCCATAAGATCCACTGCTCGGTGCTGGCCGAGGAGGCGGTCAAGGCGGCGGTTAAGGATTATTATGAAAAAAACGGCATCGCCTATGACGCCGCCCAGTTCTGCAATGGAAGCTATTGCCACTGTCACGGATAGCTTCCCATAAAAAGAGGGTCACAGCCAGCAGGCTGTGACCCTCTTTTTATGCTCTCCGGAAAAGCCGGACCGCCGGCTTTTCCCCCTGGTACCGGACAAAATGTTTGAAAATCACCACTGCCGCCGTCATGCAGCAGCCAGCGGTCACCGGCCAGGGAAGGCCGCAGAATACACAGCCGGCGGCAAAGAGTCCAAAAACTAGAATACTGCGAAAAAGATGCGGCGAGATAACCACTATAACCGAAAAGAATATGTAAAGCCCGGCCAAAAGCGCCAAAGGCTGCCAGGTAGGCAAAATCCCCAGCAGAACGCCGAAGGACACCGCGATTGCCTTGCCGCCGCGTCGAAATCGCCCCAAGGGGAAGGCATGGCCAATCGCCGGCGCGGCCAGCACAGCACAGAAGCCCGGGTGGGATATATCCAGCATCCGGGCGGCCATATAGACCGGCGCCATGCCTTTTACAAGATCCATAACCAGGCTCAACATGCCCACCCACAGGCCGCCCAGTTGAAAGGCGTTGGCGGCGCCCGGATTACCGTCGCTGCTCTGCTCGGTCACGTCCACGCCTTTGACCAGCCGCGGAATCAAATGGGCATAGAGCACGCTGCCCGACAAATAGCCAACAAGCGCCCACAGCAGATACCTCATACCGCTTCCTCCGTGATCCGCTCCAACAGGGCCACGATCTGGCCAGCGGCATGGGGATTCACATGCTGCCGTTGGGCCTCCTCCATACGCTGCCGGCTCTCCTGTGTGTACAGCAGTTCCCTGCCGGCCGCAATCTGCTCCTGCATTTTCCTGCCGGCAGCCGACATGTGCCGGGATGTGAAAAAGGCCAGGTTCTTGGTCTCGCAGCCGGGAATGGGAGCGGTGTGCACCATTGGGATATTCTTGACCGCCGACTCCGTACTGGTCAAGCCACCGGGCTTGGTAAAGACCACATCACAGGCGTCCATATAATCGTATATGTTTTCCGTATAGCCTAAAATATGCACCCGCTCATCCCCGCCGAATTCCAGTTCCAGGATTCTTTTCAGCCGACGGTTTTTTCCGCAGATAATGACCATGTGTTCCCCTCGGTCGCTGGTCCTGCGCAATTCCGATACAAAAAACTGGATACGCCCAAAGCCCATGCTCCCCCCCATAACCAGATAGACGGGCGTATCAGCCGGAAGATTGCAAATCCGCCGAGCCTCTTCCCGGCTTTTTTTGTGGGCAAAGGCCGGGCGAACAGGGATCCCCAGGGGAACCAGCCGGTCCTCCGGTACTCCTTTATCCATATATTCATCCATCAGGTCGACGTGAGGAATCACATAATAGTCGCAATCGGTCTCCTCCCAAAAGGGAATGCAGGTATAATCCGTGGCGACGGCCACCGCCTTCTGAGACAGCATGCCGTGCTTTTTCATATAAGTAAAGGTCTCGGCTGGGTAAAGGTGGGGCGTGACCAGCACATCGGCCGGGTGCTCGGCCAGATAGGCCGCCAGCCGTTTGCCCATAAAGGTGTTGAGCCAGTATACCGGGGACTTGCGCCTTGCAGAGGTGATCTTGCCCCCGGCCCAGTACAGCGCCTCGAACAGCCAAGGCGTATGTTTGACGATAGCCACATAGCCTCCGCCCACAATACGGGAGGTAAGCCGTCCCTTCAGCAGCATCATATCTAAAAGCTCGGCTTCATGCCCCATCTGACGAGCCTGCTCTACAATGGCCCGCCCTGCTGCATTGTGTCCCTCTCCTGTATTGCAAGATAATATCAGAATCCGCACGGTTTCCCCTCCTTATGCCATGCCGGACGCTTTAAATTTATCTTTCGACTAGAATAATTATACCGCATAAAAGCCCAATATACAAGCTTCTCCAAACAAATCTGATGCCGCCGAATATCCGGCCCACATAAGAAAATACTATAGGAAAACGACCGGAAATACCGGCCAATTAGGAGGATTGCAATATGCTTAACATCGCCCAAAGATTAGGCGCAGGCCTCTGCGCCCTTGCGCTGCTAGCCACCCTGGCCGGCTGCTCTTCGAAGAAAGACGAAACCTCTTCCAGCACGTCTACCCTAACTTCCAATAACACCGTTACCTCCCCCACCTCCGGCGCCATGGGGCAGGTCTCCTATAAGGACGGCACCTACACCGCGGAGGACGATTACAATGAGGACGGATACAAGGCCGTGGTGACCGCCACGATTGAAAACGGCAGGCTGTCCGCTCTGCGCTGCGATGAGCTGGATCGAGAGGGCGGCAGCAAAAAGGCGCTGTCGGAAAGCGGTCAGTACGGCATGAAGGAAAAGGGCGGCGCGGCGGCCGAATGGCATGAAGAGGTGGCCGCCTTTGAAAAGGCCGTGGTTCAAAACGGTTTGTCCGCCATCCCGCTTGACAGCAACGGAAAAACCGACGCGGTTACCGGCTGTACCATATCGGTCAGCAGGTTTGCAAGCCTTACGCAGGAGGCGCTGGACAAGGCCCTAGCCTAGCTCCTTGGCCAGATCCAGCTGTATTTTTCCCGCCTCCCCTTCTGCGGACAGACCGGACGTGCAGAAGGCTTTTCCCTCGTCGTCTATAAACAGGGCCTCCACACCTGCCAGAGACTCTGCCAGCGCCAGGCCCTCTTCCGGTCCCAACACAAAGCAGGCGGTGCTCAATATATCCCCGTCGGTAGAACGATCCGAAAAAATGGTCACCGAGGCCAGGCCGTTCTCTACCGGCCAGCCGGTATCGGGATTCAAAATATGGTGGTACCGCCGTCCGTCCTGTTCGAAATACCGCTCGTAGGTACCCGACGTAACCACCGATCCGGTCTGGATATAGACTACAGCCGCCAGGCCGGACGCATCGCCGTCGGGATCGCGCACACCGATGTGAAAAGGCGCCCGCTGGTCCTCCGGGCCGTCCAACTGTCGGGGCGCCTTGCCGCCCACCGCGACCACATTACCGCCGAAATCCAAAAGAGCGCTGTCAATCCCCTGCTCCAATAGGTAGGCAGCTATCCGGTCGGCAATAAATCCTTTGGCGGCGCCCCCCAGGTCCACAGCCATACCAGCCGGGAGGGTCACGGTATTTTCATCCAGCTGCAATTTCCGGTAATCCACCCGTCCGGCCGCTTCTGCGAGAGCCTGTTCCGTAGGCAGGCGGGGGGAATCAGGGTGAAAATCCCACAGCTCGCTCACCGGGGCGACGGTGACGTCAAAGGCCCCCCCGGACATTTCACTGAAATACTGGCACCGTTCCAGCAGGGCGGCCGTCTCTGTGTCCACCTCCACAGGCGCGCCGTCCGCGTGATTGATCCGCCAGATATCGCTGCCCTCCTTGGTTCGGCTTAGAAGATCCTCGTAATGCTGGCATAGCTCCATGGCACCGGTCAGAATTTGATCCAGGTCGGGCCGTTCCCTGCCCGCGGCGCTATAATACCCGTCGGTATACGGATCATAAACCGTTATCGTAACCACGGTATCAAAAAGATACCGGGTTTGACTGCGGCTGATAGGCACCGCCGGCCTACAGGCGGACATCCAGAGCAGTGCAAGGCATAAAAAGACCGCGGGTACGCGTCTGCGCACCGCCGCCCCTACGCGCCGGATACCGCGAACGTCCACAGGCCATTCCTCCATAACTTTTTAAGAATATATTATAGGCGGCCGGCCGGTTCGTCAAGACGCAGTCGCCGGATTTAGTCTGCCCATAAACGTCAGACGACAATCATGCATGCCTAACCCAAGGGCAGCGCCGCCCGACAG
>DXVY01000106.1:2742-6099 GCA_019417145.1 Clostridiales bacterium | reverse complement strand
AACAGAGGCACGAATACAGGGGCAAAAATGGTCCATTTGGCCGAGGCTGATCCCATGATCAGATTGACCAGAGAGGTAAACAATACAAACAAGGCCATCAGCACCGGTCCGGGAAGGTCGACCGCCCGCAGCAATCCTGCGCCCTTCATGGCCAGGACGGCGCCTAAATTGCTGTAGTTAAAAAAGCTGACAAGCTGGGACGCCATAAATATCAGCGCGATATAGGCTCCCATGGAAGACATATTTTTCTCCAACTGACCGCAGACGGCCCGCGTGTCCTTATAGGTCCCGGCCATGCGGCCGTAGACCGCCGAAGGAATGAAAAACAAAAGGGCAATAAGGGGAATAAGGCCCTTGATGAGGGGGGAATCGTTTACCAGGCTGCCGGTCTCCGGGTTGCGCAGCAGGGAATCCTTGGGCAGGGCCGCCAAAGCAAGGCCGACCGCCAGCAGCACAAACACCAAGCCGGCCGCCAACAGCGCCCTGTTCTCCTGCTTGGACAGGGGCGGCGAGGACTGCCGCGCCCCCTCCCCCGCCGCCGACAACCGGGGCTCCACGATCTTGTCGGTCACCAGAGAACCGATAACCACAATTACCAAGGTGGAGGCCATCATGAAATACCAGTTGTCCGACGCGCCCACTACATAATCGGGATCCAATAGCCCTGCGGCTTCGGTGGTAATACCGGCCAGCATGGGGTCCAATGCGCCGATGAGCAGGTTGGCGCTGAAGCCGCCCGATACGCCTGCAAAGGCGGCGGCCAAGCCGGCCAGGGGATGGCGGCCGTACAGCTGAAACACCATGGCGCCCAGAGGGATCAGCACTACATACCCGATATCGGCCGCCACATTGGATAGGACGCCTAAAAATACGATCATGGGCGTGATGATGGCCTTGGGCGTGATGGATACCAGTTTTTTCAGCGCCGCCGACAAGAGACCGCTTCCCTCGGCGCATCCCACCCCCAACATGGTCACCAGCACTACTCCAAAAGGAGCGAAGCCGGTAAAATTGCTCACCACATTGGTAAGCATATAGGTCAGCCCATCCTTATCCAAAAGGCTTTTGACGGCCACATGCCCCATCTCGCCGTCCGCCGAAAGACCCGTCCAACTGAAAACGGCCGACAAAAGGACGACCAGAAGCGTAAGTATGCCGAATAGGGCGATAGGGTGCGGCAGACGGTTGCCCACCTTTTCCACGCCGTTTAAAAAGCGGGTCATTCTGTGCTTTTTGACCTTCTTTGCCGCTGTCACAATCGATCACCTGCCCTCGCAATTTATCAGACAGCTACCATTATTGTGTCCTGCCGGCATGGATTTCACACCTGTAAAAAAGATTTCCTTTTTCCCTTCAAACCCACCTACATCGTTTTCCCACACATATAAAAAGCGACCGTCAGGCGTTATCTGCCCGACGGCCGCTGCGATTCCGAATATTTTGCTGAAAAAGGAGGCAATCAGACCCGAACGGTCCAGTTATGGGTATCGGGCAACCGACCCCACTGAATCCCGGTCAGCTCGTCATAAAGCCGCTGGGTCAAGGGTCCGATCTTACCGTCGCCAATCTTAGCGCTCCGGTCCTCATAGTCCAGCTGCTTGACCGGGCTCACCACCGCAGCCGTACCGGTGCCGAAGACCTCCTCCAGCTTGCCCTCATCGGCCGCCTTCATCACGTCGTCAATGGCAAGCTTGCCCTCGTGGACGGTATAGCCCCAGCTTTTGAGCAGCTCGATACAGCTGCGCCGGGTCACGCCGGGAAGAACCGTGCCCACGCAGGCGGCGGTATAGATTTCGCCGTCAATTTTGAAGAAGATGTTCATGCTGCCCACCTCCTCCACATATTTGCGCTCTACGCCGTCCAGCCAGAGCACCTGGCTGTAGCCAAGCTTTTCGGCCTTCTCACCGGCCGCAATGGAGGCGGCGTAGTTGCCGCCGCACTTAATGTAACCGGTGCCGCCGGGGCAGGCGCGGACATATTCGCTCTCCACATAAATCTTGACAGGATTGATGCCCTCGGCGTAATAGGCGCCGGAAGGAGAACAGATGATCACGAACATGTATTTTGTAGAAGCGTGCACGCCCAACTGGGGCATGGTAGCGATAGTAAAGGGACGGATGTACAGGGAGGCCCCATCGGCGCTGGGAACCCAATCCCTTTCCACGTCCACCAAGGCCTTGACAGCCTGCACAAAATCCTCTACCGGTATGGCAGGGATGCAAAGGCGCTCGTGGGTATCCTGTAGCCGTTTGGCGTTGCAGTCCGGCCGGAACAACTGGACGTGGCCATCGGCGCAGCGATAGGCCTTCATGCCCTCAAAGCACTCCTGGGCGTAGTGAAACACCGAGGCGCTGGGGTCCAGGCAAATGGGGGCGTAGGGGACGATACGAGCGTCGTGCCAACCCTGGCCCGCGTCGTAGTCCATGATGAACATGTGATCGGTAAAGATTTTGCCGAAACCGAGCTTGGTTTCGTCCGCCGGCTTCTGCTTGGGCGTGGTTGTGCGTTGGATCTTGATTTCCATGGAAAATCGCTCCTTTTATAATATGTTCCGATTTTACCGGTCCGAATACAGATAAGGGGCTATGGCCGCCTCCAGCTCCGCATCCGACTCGCAATGGGCGGTAAGGGTCATGGGTTTGTTCAAATCCAGGCTGAATATGCCCATGATGGATTTGGCGTCCACCGTGTACCGGCCCGAGGATACCTCCAGATCATAAGCCCTGGTCATGGCAAAATTCACAAAGGCCTTCACATCTTCAATCCGCTGGTTAAAGAAGATTTCTCTCGTCATACTGCATCTTCCCTCTCTTTGCGCATTTTATATTAAATAATGATACCAGTCCTGTCCGCTGCCGTCAAGGTCAAAACCCGCAATATAATTTTCATTTTCCATCGGATTTATAGAAATTTCGCCAAAGGCCGCCAAAGCTATAGGAAAATGCGGGGGGATGCGTTATAATAGGGAACGAAATATTTAGAAACCGGGCCTGCTTTGGCCTGGAAAAAAGATAGAAGCAGGCGGGAGTTTACTATGAAGATTGCCTTTTATACCCTTGGGTGCAAAGTAAACCAGTACGAGACCGAGGCGATGCGGGAACTGTTGGAGGCGGCGGGCTACACGGCGGTAACACCCGAGGAGGAGCCGGACGTTTTTCTGCTCAATTCCTGCACTGTCACGGCCGAGAGCAGCCGCAAAACCCGTCAGATCTTGCGTAAATATCGTCGGCTTCTGCCCCGGGCTATAACCGTGCTGGTGGGCTGCATGCCCCAGGCCTTTCCCGCTGCGGCAAAGGCCCTCTCCGAAGCCGATATCGTATTGGGCAACCGAGACGCGGGCCTGGTAGTGGACGCCCT
>DXVY01000106.1:0-2732 GCA_019417145.1 Clostridiales bacterium | reverse complement strand
TACCAGGGCTTTTATGAAAATCCAGGACGGCTGCGACCGCTTTTGCGCCTACTGCATCATCCCCACGGCCCGGGGCCGGGTTCGCTCCCGTCCGCTGGACGATATCCAGGAGGAGGCCCGGCGGCTGGCTGCCGCGGGGTACAAGGAGGTGGTGCTGGTGGGTATCAACCTATCGGCCTACGGAAAGGACACCGGCGGCAATCTGGCCGACGCTGTGGAGCGGGTATGCGCGGTAAATGGCATCCAACGGGTCCGACTGGGTTCTTTGGAACCGGATCAGATGGATGATCGGATGCTGGAACGTCTCGCCGCGCAGCCAAAATTTTGCCCGCAGTTTCACCTTTCCCTCCAGTCGGGCTGCGACCGGACGCTCAAACGTATGAATCGCCATTATGACGCCGCCTTTTACCGGGATTTGGTTAACCGCATCCGGGCGCGGTTTGCAAACGTTTCCTTTACCACCGATATCATGGTGGGCTTTCCCGGCGAGACCGAGGAAGATTTCGCGGACTCCTTGTCCTTCGCTACGGAAATGGGCTTTGCTAAGGCCCATGTGTTCGCGTACTCGCGGCGGAGCGGCACGGTGGCCGACCGCATGCCGGAGCAGTTGGAACGACAGGAGAAGGAGCGGCGCAGCCGCCGCATGATTCAGGCGACCGACCGCGCACGCAGGGCCTTTTTACGCTCTCAGCACGGTCTTATTTGCCCTGTTCTCTTCGAGACCTGCACCGACGGGATCCTGGAGGGGTGCACGCCCAACTATACCTTTGTACGCGTTCCGGGGGACATGGCCCTCTGCGGCCAAATCATGCAGGTGGAAATCACGGGAGACGATGGGGAACGCTGTCTGGGGCGCTTGGTCGAATGACAAAAGGGCCGGATGTAGGCGCCCACTTCCTATTCTGTCCCATTGCGCAAGCGCTTTATACCGGTTGTCTCCTTGCACTCGATGTAAACAGCAAATTTGGCTGAAAGCGGCGCCGGATCCTTTAAGGACATGCCCGACGCAAAAGTTGAAGGCAACCGTTTGGGATCCAGAGAGGCTTTTCGAGGTATGGGATTCTAGTTTTTATGCCTGCGGGCGAAGTTCGTGGATTTCGCCATACAAGAGCGAGCGCCCCTGCTGCCACAGCAGGGGCGCTCGCTCACATGTATAGGGGCAAAACAACCGTCGGGCCGCATTTATTCCGCCGCTGCCGTGTCCTCTTGGAAATCAATGTCCGCCACGTGCACATTCACCTTAGTAACCGCGTTGCCGGTCATATTCTGCACCGTTTCTTTCACGTTTTTCTGCACGGCTTCGGCCACGTCGGTTATGCGTACATCCCGTTTGACGGCGATAAATACGTCGATGACGATATCGTTGTCCCGGGCCGATACCCGGACCGCCTTGGCGGGCACCATTTTGGAAAACAGGCCGCCCTTGCCCATCGACAGGCCGGCCATACCCGCCACGCCGGCCACTTCCAGAGCCGCCGTGCTGGCCATTTTGGCGATGACCTCCTCTGTTATGATCAGGCCGCCAACGCCCTTGGTGCTCTTGGTCTGCATATTTTTACACCTTCCTTGTTCCGGGCCGCCGGCCCTCATAAAATAGCCCTTCCCTCCATCAGGTTCTTCCGCCGCCAAAGGCGGGAACGGTCGGCCCACAGGCACGGCGGAGGGATAAAGCCGTTATGCTCGTTCTTCTTTGGATATTATACCACAAAATTCGGCGGGCACAACTATTTTACCGAAACAATTTTTATGTTGCCCAGCTCCACCTCGGTCTGAGACTGAACGGCGTCCTGGATCTGCATGGTCTGGCTGCTGATCAGCTCCTCCGCCTTCACCACCACGTTCACATCGCTGTCGCCGATCATGACCACTGCGTCTGCAAATCCCTTGGCCTTTAGGAGGTTTTCGATGGACGTCTCCTTGTCCATACGGGCGGCGATCTCGGCCGCCTCCTCCACCGCCTTCTCCTTGGCCGCGGAGTCCGCCTTTACGTCGGCCAGCGTGTCCTGTAACAGCTCCAAGGCCTGGTTGCGGGTATCCTCCCGGCTCTTTCTGGCCTCGGCAAAATAATCCCCCTCTTCGGCGCCGGTCTGGACGGCCGAGCTCTCCCCGGCGCCCTCGGATGCTGTTTCACTGGTGGCCGACTCCACGCTGGGATTGTTCACATACTGGGCGTCTCCCAAATATTTGGATGAATCCAGCGCGCCGGTGATATCAAAACCGCCGTCGGTGGAGGCGTACTTCATGTTCAGCCAGACGGCCACACCCAACGCCGCCACCAATACGGCGAGTACGATCTGTCTTTTCCCGATAATTGTGCCCTTTTTCATCTGCCAACTTCCTCCTTTGATATGGTTACAATACTTAGTTGCTCAGGATTGAGCCCGGCCGGTAACGCAGACCCGGCGGGAGGTGATATCCAGCGCGGTGGTCACTGCGTCGGTAATTCGCGCGGCGATTTCCTCATCGTCGCCCCCGTCGCACACCACGGTCACGCCCTGTACCCTGGGAGCCAGCTCGGTGACCAGCAGGGCGGTCTTGCGACCGTCCTCCCCCTCTACCAGAATGTAATTTCCCTCGGTGCTGTCCTTTTGCTGTATTTTACGGCTGTTTTCCCCATTTGTATCCTCCACCGTATCCGTGCCCTGCTTGATCTCGCTTGCATACACATATTCGGCGCCCGATTCCAGGGTCACAAAAACCCGGACATTGCTGCTGGCCGTGATATCCCTGTC
>DXVY01000105.1 GCA_019417145.1 Clostridiales bacterium | reverse complement strand
TAGGAGGGGTTTGTTATATCCATTTAACTATGGGGGCATATATATTCATTTTCGAATAATTTTGAAAATTTGGGGTCGGAGCAATTGTCGCTTAGGAGAAATTTGTTATATCTGATAAACTATGCGCGAACAATCGCAATGCGATGTTGAGAATGCAGCGTTCTTTCACTTTGCCTCCGACGCCGGACCCGGCGGGCCGCTAATACATGTTACAATATAGGCCTCCATTTGTCAACCGAAAAACAAAAAAACAACCGCCCTATTGGACGGTTGCTTTAGGTGTCGGCATCGACCTATTTTCCCGGGCCGTCTCCAGCCAAGTATTTTCGGCACGAATGAGCTTAACTTCCGTGTTCGGGATGGGAACGGGTGGACCCTCATCGTCATTGACACCGACTCGCGCGATTCTTTATCGACCGCGGTGTGCTCCTTTTGGGAACGAAAAGTATAATACCATACCGGCGGACAAAATGCAAGTCCTTTTTTAAAAAAATTTCATTAATCGCGGGCGCGCCCGTTCAGGCAACTTGGTTTCCCCTAATCTTATGGATTTCATGCTCCATACGTTTGCCTTGTGCTGCACGGCGGGAGCTGGTATACTGATGGCAAGAGGTGACCAATGATGAAAGCAAGGGAACTAATGGAAAAACTAATCGGTCTGTCGGCCGAGCGTCAAAGGGATACGGTGGATACCTGTAAGGCAGGAGATCCCGAGCGGGAGCTGCAAAAGGTAGCCCTATGCTGTATCGCCACGCCGGAGGTCATTCGCCAGGCGGCGGCATGGGGTGCGGACCTACTGATTACCCATGAGCCGACCTATTACGATCACTGGGACTGTTTTTGCGAAACCGATCCCATAGCCGTTAAAAAGCGCACACTGATCCAAGAGACCGGCATGACGATTTATCGGTATCACGATCATGCCCACAGCGCCCGGCCGGATCTGATTGCCACCGGTGAGCTGAAATCCTTGGGATGGAAGGGTAGCTTTGACGGGGACAAGACTTTTATTCTGGATAGGGCTGAAACGCCCGCCCAGCTGGCCCGTCAGATCCAGGAGCGGCTGCACATCGCCCATGTGCGGGTTGTGGGGAATACCCAACAGCCGATCCGGAAGATTTCGGCCTGCTTTGGGGCCTGGAATATGCTGGATATAACCAGGGAAAGCGACGCGGAATGCTACATTTCGGGGGAGACAAGCGAATGGCAGGTATGCGAGCGCATCCGGGATGCCTATCAGATGGGGGAAAACGTCTCCATGTTGGTGCTGGGGCACATGGGGTCGGAAAAGGACGGCATGCTGCATTTGGCGCAGAGGCTAAAAGAGGAATATCCGGATTTTGAAAGCCGATATTTCGATTGCGGTGAGGTGTATACCTACCCTGACAGGGCGTGAATCAGCCCAAAAGCGGTGATATTCAAAGGCCAAAGGAGGCAAACGTATGGTGATTTTGCTGTCCGGCAGCTCTCACAGCGGGAAAACGGCGCTGGCACAGAGATTGCTGGAAAAATATAAAATGCCCTATCTTTCCATCGACCATCTGAAGATGGGCCTGATCCGCAGCGGACAGACCCGGCTTACACCGGAGGACGACCAGGAGCTGACGGCTTTCCTTTGGCCCATCGTCCGGGAGATGGTAAAAACGGTTATTGAAAATCGGCAAAACCTGATCGTCGAGGGGTGTTATATTCCCTTTGATTGGAAGAAGGATTTTGACGAGCGCTATCTAAAGGACATTCGCTATTACTGTCTGGTGATGACCGAAGACTATATTGAGAACCATTTTTCTGATATAAAAAAGTATGCCAATATCGTGGAGCAACGGCTGGACGATTCCTATTGTACAAAGGAGATGCTGCTGGAGGACAACGCCCGCATTCTGGCCCATTGCAAGGAACACGGCTGCCGTTATATATTGATCGGTGACCGCTACCAGGTGGACCTTGCTTTGGATATGTAGTGAAAAGCGCGCGGCCCCACCAGTGAAAGATTCCTGGGACGGCAAAAGCATGAAGCCGCCGGTTCTGCTCAAAACAGGACCGGCGGCTTTTTATGGGGCGACAAATGCCTTTTTGACTGTATGCGCAAAAAAGGAAGATGCTTTTTACGACCGTTATCTTTTATCTGTGCGTCGCACGTTTATGAGGGCAGACCGGCGGGATCAGCCTGCGCCAGCAGTCGCTCCAAATCCGCCCTTCCCGGTGGCTGGAGCCGTTCCAGGCACCGGCCCGCCCGCTGTCGATACAATCCTGTAACAGGATTATCCACCGGATTTTTTCGAATCATCTCCAGCGCCTCTTTTATATGTCCGTCCCGCACCGTGATTCGCAGCGCCGGCCGCTGCCGGAAGGCCAGTATCACCGGCAGGGTGATCACGCCGTCCGCCAGGTCCCGGGCCGTGCTTTTACCCGCCTGCTCGGCCGATTGGCGAAGGTCGATCTGGTCGTCTCGCATCTGGAAAAGCATGCCCATCCGATAGCCGAATTCGGCAAATAGCCGCCGCTCTCTTTCCGCATATCCAGCCGTAGCCGCGCCGGTCATGGCCGCCAAGGCAAACAGGGCGCCGGTTTTTCCCGAAATGATCCGGAGATATTCCCGGACGGTAAGCTCCAGGTTGTGCCGGTTTTTTTGCTGGAGCATCTCGCCCCGGCACAGGCCGGCCATGGCTTTGGACAACAGGGAAAGGTAAAAGCTGTCCGTACCGGTGGGCGCGCCAGACGACAGGCAGAGGGAAAAGCATCGGGTCAGCAGATAATCCCCCGCCAACACCGCCGTTTTGTCTCCAAAGGCGGACGGCAGGGAGGGCTGCCCCCGTCTTGTGTCCGATCCGTCCATAATATCGTCGTGGGCCAGGGTGGCCAGATGGAGCAGTTCCACCGCCGCCAGACGGGGCGGCAGATCGGCGGGAACCCGCTTGTCCGGTCCCAGGGCGGTATAGATGCCCAGACGCGCCCGTATCATTTTTCCCTTGGCCTTTTGCAAATGGGCGAAGGGCTCCGCAAAAACCCCGCAGGAAACGGTGAGCGCCTTGTCCATACAGGCCGTAACCCGTCTGAGCGCTTCATCGGCTGCAAGCCGCTGGGGGGCGTTTTGTGCCGGCAAATTTCATCCTCCTGTCCTGTGATGCATAGTCCTTTCGGCCTTCCGCAGACGCGGGGGCCGTCCCGTGTTATCCATGGGGACTGCGAAGCCTCAGTTTCTCATATGAATGCGGTCGGGCAGGGGGATGAGAAGCCGTGCCACAAACCCTACTAAAAATCCCGCGATCACGCCGGACAGCAACAGGAAGGGAAGGTAATACAGAAGCCCCGTAATAGGCATGAACAAGAGGGCGGCCAGCCATTGGCCGATGTTGTGCACTACGCCTCCCGCCGCGCTGACGCCTACAGCCGTAAGAAAGGGCAGCCTTTTGAGCCCCGCCATGGCAAGGGTGCTGAGAATGCCGCCCGTCAGTGCGTAGAGAAGCCCCATCACGTTGCCGAACAGCAGATTGGCCAGCAAAATGCGGCTGATATTGAGCGCTAGGGCGGGTCCCCAGCCGTTTCGGTATAAAAGGAAGACCGGCACAATATTGGTCAGCCCCAACTTGATGCCGGGAATACCCATCTGAATGGGGACCAAATTTTCCAGCCAGCTCAGGATCAGGGCCAGCGCCAGCAAATTGGCATAATATGCCACACGTTTGGCCATGTTACCAGCCCCCTTTCCTTTGTTATCCGGCCACGCCGTCCAGAGCGTCCGCCCCTTGCCGTTTGATCTCCACGGCCACCCGGTTGGGCAGGCAGATAATGGTCTGGCCGCCTCGGGAGACGGCCGCGTGCTCTACACAAATCTGATCCGGACAGTCAGCCCATTCCATCCAGACGGTTTCGTTTTGGATACGCAGGCGGTTGGTAACCTGCCCGCTTGCATCGGTGATTTCCACCTGACGGTCTTTTGCAAGATCGTACCGGCCGTATACCTTTCCATCCACCGTGATCACCGCCAGATCCCCTTTGCCGCCGAACAAATAAAATCCCCCCAGCAGCAAAAGCGCCAGTAGGGTCACCCCGGATAGCAGAATAAAATCTCCCCTTTTCCAAAAGGGGCGGGATCTTTGTGCGCTTTTTCGGATCGGAGGGGTCGGGGATGTCGCCGGGAGGGATATCTGTTTTTTATCCATACCCTCCCGCCTTTCTGCTTGTCAGCTATTATAGAGATACCATTTGCGTATAAAGGGCAGCCGGCTCCACCAACGCTTGAGAGCGGGCAACACATAATAATCCAGCCCCAAAGTCCGCCCCGAGCCAAAGAGCAGGGCTACCGCCACGAAAAGCATCCACCAGGTGCTCATATAAAGCCCGGTGGTCATGATGAACATAGCCTGAAGTCCCAAGGAATAGGCATTGGAGAAAAAGGTAAACAGGCCGAGAATGAGGGAGAAACCGATGAATAGTTCGCTGATCACCACAAGAATCTGAAAAAAGAGTTGACTGCCGTCGGAGGAGAGTATCACCTTATTTACAAACCAATCCATGGGGCCAAACTTCAGCCGGAAGGCATAGTCTTCCCCCCGCACCAGCAGCGCGTCAAAAATTCCCAGGATACGATAGTGGAAGATCACGTCCCCCACTGCATCCATAGCGCCGGGGGCTGCCGCCGTGGCCGAGGAAATGGCGCCCCCGTGCAGGATGCTGTCAAAAAACTGATTGGCGCCGCCGAAAAAATCGGTGAGACGGGGGTTTGTCAGCCACCCGTCGACAACCTTTTTAAACCCCTCCACAAGCCAGTAGGCGCCCAGATAAATGCGCAGGGGAACCAGCCAGAAATTAGGGGTGCGCGCGGCAAAATGACCGCCCAAAATGCTCCGCCGGTTCCAAATATGGAAAAATTCGTGGCGAATATAGGTCAGCACCTGATTCCAGCCCGCGATCTGCGTATAGTATACAACATTGATCAGATGTTTGACAAGCATGGCGAAAAAAGAGGGCAGGGAAAACATACGTCCTGGAAATCCCACATGCGCGGCCGCGTATCGTCCGCCCACCGAGACCATGACGCCGTGGAATACCGGCCGGTAGGCTTCCCGTTCGCCCCTGCCTGTGATATCGCACACAAGGTTTTTGACGACGATATCGGCCGAATGCTCGGCGTTCTCCACCATCTGGGGTACCGGTCGCTCCTCTCCTTCCGGAATGTAAAAGATATTGTCGCCGGCAATATAGACGTCCTCCCGTCCCTCGGCCCGCAGCCACTGGTCGGTCTTAAGACGGCCCCGGCCGGCTGCGGGCAGCAGCCCTGTCAGCTCCTGGGCCAAATGGGATCCCTCTACGCCGGCAGCCCAAACTACGCAGGAGGATTTTTCCTCCCACTGCCTGTCTCCAGTTTTAAAGGTAACCGATTCCCGGCCAATGCGGGCCACGTTGGTGCGCAGGTAGAGCTTGCAGCCCATTTTTTTCAGGCGCTTTTCCACCTTTTCCGACAGCTTTTCCGGCAATACCGGAACCGCCCGTTCCAGCAAATCGGCGCAAATGACCTTGGCCTCCTCCCTTTGCACGCCAAATTCTCGGCAAAGGATGGGGAGATATTCAGCCAACTCGCCAGCCATTTCGGCCCCGGTGAAGCCGGCGCCCACCACCACAAAGGTGAGCTTTTCCCGCCGCCTTTCAGGATCAGATATTTGTACGGCCTCCCGGAAGCAGGCCCTTATGCGCTCGTGGATCCTGACTGCGTCTTCACAGGACCAAAGGGGCAGGGCGTTGTCCGCTGCTCCTGCCACACCGAAATAGGTGGGCCGGGAGCCGGTGGCCACCACCAAATAGTCGTAGCCGTAGCTATCCCTTTCCCCGGTTAGCGTCTTTTTGTGCAGGTCAATGGATCGGATATTGTCCAGCGCCACCCGCACGCTCCGTCCGGCAAATATTTTGGCAAAGGGAACCTTGACGGCATCCTCCTCCACCCGGCCGGCGGCTACCTCATGCAGTTCGGTCAAAAGGGTGTGAAAGGGGTTTTTATCGATGAGGGTGATTTCCACCTCGTGTTTCTTCAGCTTTTTGGCCAGCTTTTTGGCCGTCAGGACGCCGGCGTAGCCGCCGCCCAGTATGAGGATGCGTTTGGGCATAAGATGTTCCT
>DXVY01000104.1:2174-6219 GCA_019417145.1 Clostridiales bacterium | reverse complement strand
GTCTGTAAGTCCGCAACCGGAGTTTATCCGGCCGAAGGGATGCGAAGGAAACAGACGGAAGGGCCGCGGTTTCCTGCGCCGGATATCCGTGATCGGGCGCGCCCGCCGCCCGCCGGGGTGCGATGGGAGCCGCCATAGGCGTTTCCTCTGCGGGGTAGGGGCCTGTCCGACGGAGGTTTTTTGCCGCGGCGGCCGCTTCCCGGTCCAGTAAATAGTAATTGTCCCGCAACCACTCCCGGACGCCGCCCTCCCCATCCAGCGCCCTTTTATATGCGCGGCGGAGCAGACGTCGATCCCCTTTGATCTGTTTTAACAGCGCCCGGGCGCTTTGGGTAGATACGGTCGTTCGCCTCATCTGGATCCTGCCTTTCCCGTCCTTTTACGTCCGCGCGGTGCTGTGGTTTTTATGAAAATAAAATACGGCGGACTTCCGGGATAGTTTTCCCGGCGTCCGCCGTATCATACATATTTTGGTCGCTGTATAAAATGCGTGTTGCAGGCAAGCTTATATCTATACAAAAAATCCGCCGGGGAAAACCCCGGCGGCCGGTATAGTCTCGCAGCAAACCCAGACCGACACGGCAGATGCCGACGGGCCTGTCGCCAAACCATATGTAAGCCGCATATGGTCGGGCTTTCTTACTCTTCGCTGTATATTTCCTCTAGGGAAAGCCCTAGGATCTCAGCTAGGGCTTTGACCTCATAGTCGGCCACAAAACGGTCACCGCTCTCAATTCGCATAATGGTGAATCGATCGAAATCACAGCTCTTTTCCGCCATTGCATCGGCCAACTGCTTTTGGGTCAGGGATGGGACGCGCTGCTTGCGAGCGGTCCGGACGTTTGCGCCGATCAGGTTTTTTCGACCTTTGTAGCTGTAAACTTTCATAATCATTCCTCCCAACCAAACTATAGACAAATTCTATCTAAATGTCAATAGAAATTTCACGATTCGGCTATTCTAAACTGTGGGAGGTGCAAGATGACAGACAGAATCAAAAACCTGCGGATCGATTCTGACTATACACAGGCACAAGTCGCCCGGGCTATCGGCATCACACAGCGGAAATACAGTTATATAGAAACCGGGGTTCAGTAGCTTACCGATGACGTCATTGTCAGCCTGGCCAAGTTTTATGGCACCAGCGCGGATTATCTCCTCGGTCTGACCGACGATCCCACGCCCTTTTGGAAGCAAAAGCAGGGTTGAATATTTCCGCGGCCGGCAGAGCGGTTTTGCCTGTTCCTGCAGCCGATCTTGCAGTGGACTCCGGCGCCTCGAACCGGGGTCGGAGTCCATCCCCTCTTGTCGGCCGACGGGGTGTTTCTGTTTAAACTCCCCTAATGATACAAAAAAGCAGCGGTATACAAAACCGCTGCTTTTTAGCGTTTGAACTCAAATCCTACTTCGCTGGGGCGCCAAGCTTTTGCGAGCCGTATGCCAGATATCCCGCCAATCCACCGTGTAGACCAGCAGATAAATGCCGCCTCCCAGTATCAGTCCCAGGGCCGCGTCTACAACAGAATGCTGCTTAATGAACATAGTGGAAAGAATAATCAGAACATTCAGCAAAGCCGAGCCGGCGCGAATCCATTTCTTGTCTTTAAAATAGGCCGACTTCTGAATCGCAATATCCACCGCCATGGAATTGAGCACATGGATGGAGGGGGCGCAGTTGGTGGGGGTATCGCCCGAATAAACCAGATATACCATCCGGCTGAAAATATCGGTTTCGTTCCCGGTTAAAGGGACCCGCAGGGGCTGGCCGTGGGGAATAAAATAGTAAACAATATTGCTGATGGTCATGCCGATGTAAATAGAGGCGCACAGCTTCAAAAAAATCGTTTTATCCTTCAGCCCGGTGACGACCAGGGTAACGCCCACATAGGCAAACCACAATACATAAGGAATCACAAAAACGCTGATAAAGGGGATATAGTCGTCCAGCGGGCTTTTGATCCACAATGTCACATGGGCATTTCGCTTTTCCAGAATCTGAAACCATAAAAACCAGACGGGATAATACAGCAAAACCATCAGATGCTTATGGGCTGCCAGCCAGTCGGCTACACCTGTTGTCCGCAGTCTGCGCTGCATGTCTCTCCCTCCTTATGAACGGCCAAACTGTATGAACTGTCCTATGTGTATTATTATACGTCTTGTGAAAAGGGAATGTTTAATATTTTCTTAAAACGCACCGGCCGATTTTTTAAAATCCGGCGGTATTTTTTATAAGCAACCGGCCTTGGATGGCCAAAATCAATTCTATAAATTTATAATTATATTACCATGTCCAAAGAGGAGAAGCAAGAGGGGATTGCCGCCATTTTTCCATAGAAAACCCGGTGCAGATATACTGGAAATCTGCACCGGATATGGTATAATAACCCTATAGCCGTTTGGCAGGGGAGCCGCGGGTTATCCCTTTATGATTGCGAAGGTCAGAGAAGGGCGGCCAGGATGAGCATCCGCCGTATCTTTTCATAGATATCCGGTAGCCCGGCCGGGTGCAAGGGGTTTTCGCCTTTGCCGATCTCGATGGTGAACCCGGGTCGGCCAAATTCCTCAATGAACCAGTCCTTAAAACCGCCCATGGAAGCGATTTCTTCCGGTTCCTCCAGCGCGTAGCCGGAGGCCTTGGCCAACGCCTCGGCCATGGAACGGGAGCGGGCGGGCGTATTTTTCCCGTAGCTCCAGTAGATGACCTCGCCCTGCGAGTGCATGGCCAGCACGTGCCGGATGGGCTGTGTGCGGCACAGGGAGACAAGGGCGGCCGTCTCCGGTTCGCTTTCCGGCTTGGGCCCACCGTATCGTGTGGGATTGGGGCCGTAAATGCCGGCGGCCTGTTCTAATTTTTGCAACTGGCGCCAGCCGGCGTCAAAATTGTGGTTAATATCCACACCCCGGGCGTTGGCGTTCCAGCGGCTGTAATCCCCTGCGCACAGACGGCAAATCCGGGCGGCTGAGCAGCCGCATCCCGGCGCCCCCCGCAGGGCGATTTCATAACCGTCCGGGTTGACCAGTGGAACGAGAAGGACACCTCTGCCGCTGGGCAGTTCCATATCCTTTCCTAGTCGCCGCATTTCGCACAGCTCTATGGCGAATTGCAACAACACGGTGCAGCTCAGCCGCTCCATGCCATGGAAGGCGCCGGCGTAGAGGACGTATTCCTGGTCCCCGCCAAGCTGCAGGGCGGTAATCTCTCGCCCCATCACCGATTTTCCGATGGCGGCCTGCCGCATGAAGGGGTACTCTTCCCGCATTTGCCGCATAAGCTCGCGGATTTCCGCATAGGTATATTCCCTGGCTTCAATGGGATTTTTCAAGCGCTTCGCCTCCCGTTGGGCCGGTAGCCCCGGTATTCAATTTCGGCCGTTTTAGAGCAGAATCCCGCTGTGTGGCCACGGCGTGGACACCGTCGTGCGACGGCCGGCTTACCCAAATATATGCACAGGGAGGCATAAAAAATGAATCTCACCGAAGAAACCTTGTCTCAGTCCTATAAATACAGAGGGCGGATTATCAACCTGCGCGTGGATCAGGCAAAGTTGCCCAACGGAAAGACCGCGGGCCGGGAGGTGGTGGAGCATCCAGGCGGGGTCTGTGTCGCCGCCCTCACCGACGACTTGGAGGTGCTGCTTGTACGGCAGTTCCGCTACCCTTATGGCGAGGTGATTCTAGAGGTGCCCGCCGGCAAACGAGAGAAGGGGGAGGATCCCCTGCTCTGTGGCATGCGGGAGCTTAAGGAGGAAACCGGCGCGGTGGCGTCGGACTACCTCTTTATGGGAGAACTTTATCCTTCCCCCGGCTACTGCGGCGAGGTTATATACCTATACCTGGCCACCGGCCTTTCTTTTGCGGAGATGGACCCGGACGAGGACGAGTTTTTGGAACCCGAACGCATCCCCCTTTCCCGGCTGGTGGATATGGTGCTGGCCGGTGAGATCAAGGACGCAAAGACGCAAGCCCTGATTTTGAAGGTCGAGGCGCTGCGGGCCAGAGGCCGCTTACCCGGCCGGAAGGACGGATAGGGATCATGGAGATA
>DXVY01000104.1:0-2164 GCA_019417145.1 Clostridiales bacterium | reverse complement strand
CCTCCCGCCGCTGCACATGGTATTGGGGAATGGCGCCGAGCAGTTGGCGCGGCTGTTGGCCGTCAGCTTTCCCTGCTATGAAGAAGATCCCGCCCGGGAAGCGCAGGAACTGCTTTCGCCCGACCGCATGGCTCTTGCCGCATGGGATGGGGAACGGCTGGTGGGCTTTATCGGCGCCATTCCCCAATACCATGTGCAGCGGCGGGAGGGTCGGATCTACGCCACCGGCTGGGAACTCCATCCCCTGGCCGTTTTTCCGGAGGGTCAGGGCAGGGGCGTGGGCGCCGCTCTGGTGAAAGCTTTAGAGCATGCGCTGGATCGGCGCGGCGCCAGCCTCTTATACCTGGGATGCGACGACGAGCGGGGACAGACCAGCCTTGCGGATACGGACCTGTATACGGACACCTTCCGAAAGATAGAAAATATAACAAATTTTGACCGGCACCCCTATTCCTTCTATGAGAAACAGGGCTTTTGCATCGTAGGGGTTTTTCCGGACGCCAACGGCCCCGGCCGGCCGGATATTTGGATGGCCAAATCCATTGGAAAGAAAGAAGAGGAGAGCGTAAAATGAGATGCGAATACTTTGACCTGTCCGGCGACGGCCGGGTAACGCTGACCGCCTATCTGCACGAGTACAAGGAGGAGCTTCCCATCTGGAAGCGTCGGCCGGCCGTGGTGGTTTGTCCCGGCGGCGGCTACAGCGGCTGCTCCGCCCGGGAGGGCGAACCTGTGGTCCTTTCCTTTCTCGCCGCCGGTTTTCACGCCCTTCTGCTGCACTATTCTCTGGGCGATAAGGCTGCATTTCCGCAGCCCCTTTTGGACCTATCCCAGGCCATGGCCCTCTGCCGGGCGCACGCGGAGGAATGGGGTGTGATCCCGGACCAGATCGCCGTCTGCGGCTTTTCGGCCGGCGGTCATCTGGCCGCCTCCCTGGGTGTGCACTGGAACCGACCGGAAATACAGGAAAAGGCCGGTGTGTCCGGCCAAGCCAACCGCCCCAACGCGCTTATTTTGGGCTACCCTGTTATCACTACCTCCTGGATGGACCACGACGGCTGCATCCCCCGGCTGGCCGGTCACATGGATGAAAAAGAGGCCCGCCGACTGCTCAACTGCCAGGACCATGTGGGGCCTCACACCCCTCCTGCCTTCATTTTTCATACATATGAGGACAATTGTGTCCCGGTAGAGGACAGCCTTGCCATGGCGTCGGCGATGGCTGCTGCCGACGTGCCTTTTGAGCTGCATATTTTCCAGCGGGGCGTTCATGGCTTGGGTCTGGGCACGCACCTGACCAGCAACGGCTGGGCTGGACATGATGAGCCAGACTTTGCCCAGTGGATGCCCCTTTCGGTAAAATGGCTGTGGAATCTGTTTGGGCGGCCCGCTCTGGAACCTAAAACCGGCGATTTTCCGAGGCAGCGGCCTTTTAAAGGATAAGGAGGATGTAGATGGATATGCTGGAGCTTTCCCCCGTGGTGGATGCCGCCGGCGTGCAGACCGTCTGCCGGGTGGCCGATGCCATTTGGCGGGAGCATTATGCCGCCATACTGGATCCGGGGCAGATCGATTACATGCTTGCCACCTTTCAGTCCCCTGGGGCTGTGCAGGAACAGATAGAGCAAGGCTATTTTTACTATTTGTTCTTATGGGAGGGCGCCCCTGTGGGCTATCTATCCATCCATCCGGAAAAGGACCGGCTTTTTCTCAGCAAGTTGTATGTTGACAAGGCGCATCGCGGCCACGGAATCGCCAGAAGCGCCCTGCGGTTTCTGAAAGGATTATGCCGGGAGGAGGGGCTGGCTTCCATCTATCTTACGGTCAATAAGCACAACGCCCACTCCATAGAGGCCTACAAACGGCTGGGATTTGTCAAAGCGAGGGAACAGACGGTGGATATTGGAAATGGTTATGTGATGGACGATTACGTGATGGAAAAATTGGTATGAAAGCCTATAAGATAAAGAGCCGGCCTGTAGGCCGGCTCTTTATCTTATATCAATTGGATAGGATATATTCCAAAAGCCCCTCGCAACCTTCCTTTACATCCCGATAGGTCTCTTCGAAATTCCCGGTGTACCAGGGATCGGCTATATCGTCCCGCCGCTGGGTAAAATCCAGCAGCTTATGTATTTTACCCTCTGGGTCGGCGGGAAAAATG
>DXVY01000103.1 GCA_019417145.1 Clostridiales bacterium | reverse complement strand
TTATAAAGACCTCCCAATCAAATGATAAATCCGCCGTTGACGCCCAAGACCTGTCCGGTGATAAACCGCGCCCGGTCGGAAGCCAGGAAAAGCGCGGCCGCCGCGATGTCCTCCGGCTTTCCAATGCTTTCCAAAGGGGTGTCCTCCCGCAGCGCCTCCAGCTCGGGCGGAGAAAGTTCCCCGAGCATATCCGTGTCCACCACGCCGGGCGCTATACAGTTGACCCGGATCCCGGAAGGCCCCATCTCCTTGGCCAAGGCCTTGGTCAGCCCGATGACGCCGGCCTTGGCGGCGGAATAGGCCGCCTCGCAGGAGGCGCCCACCTGCCCCCACATGGAGGATATGTTCAGGATCACCCCCTGCTTTTTGCGTATCATATAGGGGAGGAAGGCCTTACAGCAAAGATAAACAGCCTTCAGATTCACATCCAGTATGCGATCCCAAACCGGCTCCTCCAGATCGATGAGTAGCTGCCGGGAGGCAATGCCGGCGTTGTTGACCAGTATATCAATGCCGCCAAAGTGCCTTTCTCCCTTTTCGGCCAGTTCCCGGACCTGTTCCGAACAGGATACGTCGGCCTGGACAGGCAGGGCCGTAAGGCCGTCCCGTTCCAACTCGCGGACCAGAGACGCAGCCGCCGCCCGGTCCTGGAGATAGGAGAACATCACCTGATATCCGGCCCCGGCGAAGGCCCGCACCATCGCCCGACCGATTCCCCGAGAGCCCCCCGTTATGCATACGGCCTGACTCATATTGCACCGCCTTCCATTTTTATGTTATAGTATAGCATACCGAGGCCGTTGAGGACAAGCCCGGAACCGCAACAGGTTGTATATATAGTCGTATATAGTTGCATACAAAACCAATTTGTGCTATACTCTATTATAAGTATATCTCTGGAATGGGGTGTAGAATGTGCCGCCGGTGGTCAGTGTGATCCTACCGATCTACAACGTCGCGCCCTATTTAGAGCGGGCGGTGGACAGTCTTTTATCCCAGACCTACGAAAATTTCGAGGTATTCCTGGTGGACGACGGCTCCACCGACGGCAGCGGACGGATATGTGACGCCTATGCGGAAAGGGACGGCCGGGTTACCGCCCTGCACCAGAAAAATGCAGGCGCGCCTACGGCCCGCAACGCGGGGATCAAGCGGGCGACCGGACGCTACTTATATTTTATGGACGGGGACGACTGGGCCGAACCGCATATGCTGGAACGGCTGGTGGAGGCCGCCTTTTCCGCAGACGCCCAATTGGTCATCGCCGGATTCGCTATTGATACCAGGAAGTCTCGAGGTGGCGTGTTTCGGCAAATTTTGGAGGCGGGTGCGCGGCGCTATGATGATCGCGTCGCCTTCCGGCGGGATGCCGCCCGGCTTTTTGACCAAAACCTGCTTTATCCGCCCTGGAACAAGTTATACAGCGCCGATTATATCCGGGAGAAGAATATTTGTTTTCCCGATACCTTTTGGGACGATTTTCCCTTCAACCTGGCCGTCATACGGGATGTGGAACGGGTGGTTCTGATTCCGGCCGCCGGCTATCATTTTATGCGGGAACGGAAGGAATCGGAAACCGCCCGTTATCAGGCGGGCATGTATGAAAAAAGGGAAGAGGAGCACGGCTGGATGCTGGAGCTCTACGCCCACTGGGGGATAGCCGACGGGGCGAGCAGGGAGATGATTGCCCGCCGCCATGCCGAGCGCGCAGTGGGCTGCATTGAAAATCTGACCTGCGCCGCCAGCCCCCTGACCGGTAGGGCCCGCCGGGAGCGGGTGGCCGCCATGCTGGCCAATCCTCGTTTGCAGGAAAGCCTTGCCCTGGCGCGGCCTCGCTCCCTTATGATGCGCTGCATGCTCCTGCCGCTGAAATGGAGACGGGCGGGCCTGTCCGTCCTGTTGGGCAGACTGATTTCCTTTGTCAAGGCGCATGGGGGCGGACTGTTCGCCCGCCTGAAGGCCAGAAGGTAGGCGCGTGGCGGTAAGCGTGCCCGGTGAAAACAGACTGGAAGAATAAAGGGAGGTGCCAGATGTGAATGTTTCATTGCTCGATGAAATCAACGGTCCGGAAGATTTGAAAAAGCTGGCGCCTGAAGAATTGCCCCTGCTCTGTGATGAAATCCGCGCGCTGCTTTTACAGACCCTTTCTCAAACCGGCGGACATTTGGCTTCCAACCTTGGGGCCGTGGAACTGACCGTCGCCCTGCACCGGGTTTTCGATTCGCCTCGGGACGCCATTATTTTCGACGTAGGCCACCAATGCTATACCCACAAGCTGCTCACCGGCCGCCGGGAACAGTTTTCTACCCTGCGCAGGGAAAATGGGCTCTCCGGCTTTATGCGGCCGGACGAAAGCGAGCATGACCCCGTTGTAACCGGGCATTCCAGCAATTCCATATCCGCTGCGCTGGGGATCGCCCAGGGCAAGCGTCTGTCCGGCCAGCCGGGACATGTGATCGCCGTGATAGGCGACGGGGCTATGACCGGCGGTATGGTCTACGAGGCGCTGAACAACGCCGGGCGGAGCAAGGAAAATCTGATTGTTGTACTCAATGACAACAAAATGTCCATCTCTAAAAATATGGGGGCCTTGGCCCGATACCTGACCCTGATCCGCACCCGGCCGTCCTATTATAAGTTTAAACGCTGGGTGGAACGGCTGGTTAAGCGGTTGCCCCTGATCGGGGATCATTTGTATCACAGCCTTCGCAATTCCAAATTTCTTCTTAAAAACGCCATTTACCATTCCAATATTTTTGAGAGCTTCGGCTTTCATTATCTGGGTCCGGTGGACGGGCACGACTTAGAGCGTCTGACCGCGGTGCTGGAACAGGCCCGACAGGAAGGCCGACCGGTGCTGGTCCATGTGAGCACGGTCAAGGGCAAGGGCTATGAACACGCGGAAAAGGACCCGGGCAACTACCACGGCGTGCCCGCCTTTGATATCGAGACCGGCGTTTGTCCCGGCGACAAAGCGACCTTTTCCGATACCTTTGGCCGCCTGCTCTGCGAGAGAGCTCAAAAGGACATGCGCATCTGCGCCATAACCGCCGCCATGACCAACGGGACCGGGCTATATAGTTTCTCTCGTCGGTTTCCGGAGCGTTTTTTCGACGTGGGCATCGCCGAGGAACACGCCGTCACCTTTGGCGCGGGGCTGGCCCGGGCGGGCATGAAGCCGGTCTTCGCGGTTTACTCCTCCTTTTTGCAACGGGGCTATGACCAGATTATACACGACGCGGCCATACAACGGCTGCCCCTGGTGCTGGCCATTGACCGCGCGGGTATCGTGGGAGAGGATGGGGAAACCCATCAGGGCATATTTGACGCCGCTTTTTTAAACGGCATTCCCCATGTGGCGGTTTATGCGCCGGCCTGCTTTGCGGAGCTGCGGCTTGCCTTGGACAGGGCGCTGGACGGCGATCTGCATCCCGCGGCTGTGCGGTATCCCCGGGGCGGGGAGCCGGAACTGCCGGCGGATTACACGCCTAAGGACACGCCCTTCCTCATATATGGAGAGGGGGACGCGCAGCGGGTAATCGTGACCTACGGCCGTCTTTTTGCCGAGGGCTGTAAGGCCCGGCTACTCCTGCAAGAGCAGGGGATTAAGGCGGATATTCTCAAGCTAAACCGGATCAAGCCCCTGCCGGAGGGTCTGCTGGATCGGCTTAGGGACTATGCGGACGTATACTTTTTTGAGGAGGGCGTCAGGTCCGGCGGCATTGGCGAACATTTGGCGGCGCAGCTAATGGAAGCGGGATTTACCGGCCGTTATTCCCTAACGGCCATCCCGGATGTATTTGTTCCTCAGTCCACTGTAGACGCCGCTTTGCGCGCCTATGGACTGGACGGCGCGTCCATGGCCGCCAAAATCAGACGAGAGCTAGCGTAAAGAATACGGGGAGGAAGGGCTGGATCAATGGGAAAAATACGCTTGGACCAGGCGGTGACCCAGCGGGGATTGGCCGAAAGCCGGGAGAAGGCCAAGGCCTATATCATGGCCGGGGTTGTCTTTGTAAACAACCAAAAGGCCGATAAGCCGGGCATGACCGTCTCTGAAGAGGATGACATCCAGGTACGTGCCAACCCGCTGCAATATGTAAGCCGGGGCGGATTGAAACTGGAGAAGGCCATGGCGTCCTTCGGCCTACGCCTTGCGGGCAAGACCTGCGCGGACATCGGCGCCTCCACCGGCGGTTTTACCGACTGTATGCTCCAAAACGGAGCGGAAAGGGTCTACGCTGTGGACGTAGGATACGGCCAGTTGGCCTGGAAACTGCGAACCGATCCCCGGGTGGTCAACCTGGAACGCACCAATTTTCGATATGTAACCAAGGAACAGATCACCCAGCCGTTGGATTTCGCCTCGGTAGATGTTTCTTTTATTTCCCTAACCCTGATCCTGCCGGTTCTGCGGGATCTCATGCGGGAGGCCGGCGAGGCCGTCTGCCTGATCAAGCCCCAATTTGAGGCCGGAAAGGATAAGGTGGGGAAAAAAGGCGTTGTGCGGGATCCGGCCGTTCATTTGGAGGTGCTCCAAAGGGTTACGGCCTTTGCAATGGAAAACGGCTTTTCGGTGCTCCATCTGACCTATTCGCCCATCAAAGGGCCGGAGGGCAATATCGAATATTTATGCCATTTAATCAAGGACGGACAAGGACAGTATACGGCCGACAGCCCTGAGGATGTGACAAGGGCTTCCCACGCGGCGCTGGACGTGGCCAAAACGGCCGCCGCGCAGGGGTAGAAAGGGAGGGCGTACCCATGAAAGCGGCAATCATTCCCAATCTGGATAAAGAACGCACCCGGGACCTGGTGGGCCGTGCGGCGGCCATTCTTGCGCAATGTGGTATTGGCCTTTTGCTGCCCGCATCGGTCTACCCTTGCTTTACATTGGGGGAGCCGTGCCCGGACGAGGCCGTTTACAAAGCGGCGGACTGGATCATCTGCATCGGTGGAGACGGCACCATCCTACACACGGCTAAAAAAGCGGCCTTGGAGGGCAAGCCCGTTCTGGGCGTCAACGCCGGCCGGGTGGGCTTTATGGCGGGTCTGGAGGGAGACGAGCTGGATCGGCTGGCGCTGCTGAAGACCGGCGTGTATTCGCTGGAGGCGCGCATGCTGCTAAAGGCCGCCATACCGTCCCAGAACAAGGAGTTCTACTGTCTGAACGACGCGGTTATATCCAAGGGTTCGCTGGCCCGCATGATCGATATTACGGTGGGACTGGACGGGGAACAGATTTCCTACCGGGCGGACGGCCTGATCGCCGCCACTCCCAGCGGCTCCACCGCCTATTCCATGTCGGCCGGAGGACCTATTCTGGACCCATCTATTGAAAGCATCCTGCTGACCCCTATTTGTCCCCATTCATTGTTCTCCCGTTCCATCCTGCTTTCGGCCGATGCCAGTGTTACCCTTTCGGCCGCCGGCTCGCCGGGGACAAGGGTATACCTGAGCATCGACGGGGAAGAGGCCTATCCGCTGGAAGCGGGCGCGCGGGTTGAGATTTGCCGGGCTACGGATCGGGTGGTTAGGCTGATCAAGCTCAAAAGCGGATCCTTTTATCAGACCCTGAGCCGAAAACTGATGTGATAAGGAGGGGGAACACATGAAAAAGCAGAGACAGGAACGGATCCTGGCCTGGATTGCCGAGCGTCCCATCGACACACAGGAAGAGCTGCTCTCTCTCCTGCGGCAGGAGGGTTTCAAAGCCACGCAGGCCACCGTATCCAGAGATATGAAGGAACTGCGCATCGTTAAGGCGGTGGATGAGGCAGGGCGCTCCCGATACATGCCGCCCCAGGCCGCCCGCGCCGGCAGAGATGCGCCCTACGGCGACATCTTCGCCCGGTCGGTCATCCGGATCGACTGCGCCATGAACGATGTGGTCATCCATTGTTATTCCGGCATGGCCCCGGGCGCGGCCGCCGCGCTGGACAGCATGAAGTGGGAAATGGTGGTGGGCACCCTGGCCGGGGACGACACCATTTTGGCCATAACCCGGAATGAGACCGCCGCGCTGGAGCTGGTCAAATCCCTGAAGGCCATAATCGCCGGCGGATCTTCCCGCCTCTGAGGTTGAAAAGGATGGCGTTATGCTAAAACAGCTTTATATTGAGAATATAGCCGTGATCGAAAAGGCGTCCCTGGAATTTGAAGAAGGATTGAATCTGCTGACCGGCGAGACCGGCGCGGGCAAATCCATCATTATCGATTCCATAAATGCGATACTAGGGGAACGTACTTCACGGGAATTGATCCGTACCGGCTGCGAGCAGGCATCGGT
>DXVY01000102.1 GCA_019417145.1 Clostridiales bacterium | reverse complement strand
GTGTGAGCCTGTTGCCCCGCCCAAAGACATGGTGGACTACTACCACTATTTCTGCGGGGTGAACACCGAAGCGTTTGACCTGGATGAACTGGAAGAAAACATGCCCAAGCGGGAGCAGCTTTATCATCTCTCCGCCGCCGCCCTTCGTGCCTTTGGCGAAGTATCGGGAGAATTGCAGGGAAAATACCATTATACCGTGGAGCAGATCAAAGCGCTGGAGCAAGAGGTCACCTATTACATCAGGGTGCGGGATGACGTACGGCTGGCCAGCGGCGATTATGTGGATTTGAAGAAATACGATCCCGATATGCGCCACTTGATCGACACCTATCTATCGGCTGATCCCAGCCGTGTACTGACATCTTTTGGCGGCGCAACACTGGTTGAGCTGCTGGTAGACAACGGGATTTCCGCCCTGAAGGATATGCCGGCATCTACGCCGAAAGAACAGGAAGCGGTTGCCGAGATCATCGAAAACAATGTCCGCAGGGAAGTTGTTGAAAGGACCCAAAGCAACCCCAGGTACTATGAAAAGATGTCGGCACTCCTGCGTGAAATCATTGAAAAACGCAAGAATGATGTGATCAATTACGAGGAATATCTGCGCCGGATTGTAGAACTGACAAGGAAGGTATATAAACCGGAAAGCAATGCAGAATACCCTTCCGGTATCCGGGAAAGCGCTGCCAAGCGGGCTTTCTATGACTATCTTGACGGAGATGCAGATGCTGCCAATCAGCTGTACGCTGCGGTCATGTCCAGCAAGCTGGACAATTTCCGGGGAAGCAAAATCAAGGAACGAAAAATCTGGCGTGCCATCCGTGCGGTTATCCAAAATGATCACAAGGCTGATGATTTGCTTACGCTGGTAAAGGAGCAGAGTGAATTTTAGTGGATGAGATGAAAATTGGAAATATAGATATCGCTGTTACAAAAAAGAACATAAAAAACATGTATATACGTGTTTTGCCGCCTGACGGAAAGGTGCAGATTACCGCTCCAAATTCTACAAGCGATGATACAATCCGGATGTTTGCAATATCCAGGATTGCCTGGATAAAAAAACAAAGGCAGAGCTTTGAGCAGCAGGCGAGGCAGACAAAGAGGCGGTATGTCACCGGCGAGAGTTACTATGTTTGGGGCCGGCGGTATCGCTTGGACGTTCAATACTCCAATGTGCGGAATACAGTCAGAATGGCAGGGGGGAATTTAATCTTACAAGTCCGAAAAGAAAGTACGCCGCTGCAGAGAGAAAACATTTTAAACAAATGGTATAGGGAGCAACTGCGGCAAAAAATACCCGCGGTTTTGGAAAAGTGCGAAAAAATTGTGGGTGTCCACTGCAATGAGTGGAAAATTAAGAATATGAGAACAAAATGGGGAACCTGCAATATAGAAAAAAAGAGAATTTGGCTAAATCTTCAATTGGCTAAGAAGTCCCCGCAATGTTTAGCTTATGTTATTACGCATGAACTCGTTCATTTACTGGAACGCAAGCATAATGAGGCGTTCCGGATGTATATGGATCGATTTTTGCCCAATTGGTCGGTTATCAAAGAAGAATTAAACCGACAAACATTAGACTATTTGGAAAATAGCCCCTTCCCTGCTTCTTTATGATTTGCCGGTAATCCATCCGGCTATCCAACCAATGCAAAACCTCCGGTTAGCCGGAGGTTTTGCCTCTTATGGGTTTGCCATCAATTTGTCATCTTATGGCCCGCAGGCCGGTCTCGATAATGGTGGAAGATCTCTCCCGGCGGCTCGATTGATTTTTGTTCTCTTGCGCAGGCGCGCCGGGTTCTCCATCCCGGGTTACAAAACGACCGGCACGGTCCGGTGCGCAAGCCGCAGTTCTTACCCGCCGTTGAAGGACAGGGGCGACGGGTCAGGGCCGCTGATGGATTGCATCACAATCCTCTTTGCGTAATATCTCTTTGATCTGGGGAATGGTTTTCCCTGTATTCCGCAGGGACTTGATATAAGCAATGCGCTCCACCGTTTTTTCCCTGGGATATCGCCGTGTCAGCTTTTGCTCCTCCTGCTCATAGGGGAGGAAACCCTCCTCCGTATAGAATTTCAGGGTGCTATACCGGGTCTCGGTCAGGCGCACCAGCTCCCCAATGGTCACGTATTCGGAATCCAGGATGGATTCCATGCTTCTCTGCCTCGACATGATGCGCGCCCTCTTTCATCAGGTAGCTGCAATAATAACCAGCGCAAACAGGTTTTCTATATATTCCACCATTTTGGTCACAAGCTGGTTTTCGCTGCTGTTTTTTATGCTTTTCAGCCGCGCCTTCAGGTCCTTCTTTTCATAAGCGGAAAAATAGCGGGACAGCTCCCCGCACTTTTGAAGCAGGGCGGTCAAGGCTACAATATCCTCAGAAAGCGCCCCGTCTTCCAGCAGCTCCGCGCGCATCTGCTGTATCACCCTGTCCTTGGCCTTGGCATCAGGCAGGTAAACCGGCGTTTTTCTCAGCAGGCCGCCCTCCCCCTTTTCTGCGCAACCGGCCGCCGCCAGGGAATCCCCTATAGCGCCCAGAAGGGCATACAGATTCTTGTCACTAAAGTTAAAGGAAAAGTACTCCATAACCGATTCCAGCTTCTCCGGCTCCTTTCGCCGAACCCGCTCATATACGGTGCGCAAATACTCTTTTTCTGCGGGCAGCGGTAGGGCGGTGGAAATCCTCTTTTCATCCAGCCGGAGCACGCCATCCATCAAAAGCTCCAGAATACTGCCCGCAACCAGGCAAATTCCTTTCTCCAGATCCATGGACGAATACCTTCCCTTTTCGTTTAAGGTGCAAAGCAGGTATGCCTGTGTTAAAGATAGATGATCCACTACGATGCCTCCCGTTACTTACTACTTATTACTTACTACTTACGATATAATTATAATCCAGCGGACTTTCCCTGTCAACAGGATACCCTAACAAAATACAAAAAGAGCGTCCACCGCTGCGGCAGCAGACGGACACTCTTTTGACGCTTATGGTTTTTTCATGGGTTGCGGGGGCACTGCCATTCCATTCCCTGTCCCCGCGTGGCGCACACCGTCAGGATATGCATGGCGGGAATTTCGATGAACCGCGGCTCTTGGGACGGCGGGCATATTTGGTTGCCAGCACTTTTAATAATCAAACGCCCTCCTTTTATCTTTTCCTCTTCTTGGGTTCCGGCAGCGCTGCAAAAGTAACCCTCGTCAGTTCCGTGAGAAGCTCCCGATTGTCGATATCCTCAATGAGAAAATACGCCTTAGCCCCTTCATAGGGCGGCGCTTTGGGAAGGGCGGGGAAAATCCGTTGTGCCTCCGCCGTTATTTTTACAAAGAGCTGATCGTCGCATATGACGCCTAAGAACTTCCCGTTGCAGTACCACCCGTATTCTCCGAACATGCTGCGGTACGTAATGGTCCCCGCATCCCGCAACTGCTCGGCCGCATATTCCACAAATTCTTTACTGGACAACATAGCACCACCCCCTTAAGGCTCACTGCCCAAATGCCCGCTTTCTATGACGGTTTTGCTTTACAAATGCCGGCCTCAAACCGATTCCAAAAACTTTCCCCTATAAAAATTTTCCTTTCCGCGCTTCTTTGCCGTCAGCCTGAACATGACGCAGCCATCCGGACATACAATATCCTTGCTGTATTGGCTACTGCCGCCGATGTTCTCCAGATCCCCGCCGCTTCTGACGGCCTCCATCACAGGGAACATGATCATCATAACCTTGGAGCAGATGCCCTGCCCGTCCCTATTCACAGGGCAGCCGTAGGTGCAGGTATACTTGTCTCCGATTTCCTCGCCGTTTCGGCAATACCGTTCCGTATGGTCGCCACGGAGAAATCCCGTTACCTCAATCTCAAATTCGTATTCCTCATCATACCACTTTTTCATAATGCCTTATCCTCCTGGTTTTTGCTAAGACGCTATTTTCGTTTGGCAAAATCGTAAGCCTGCGCCACCCATGAGAAAAGTTCATCGTCCAGCTCCTCCTCTGTGGAAACCACTATGTGGTGGGTCCATCTTCCCGGATAGGGCTCTGTTTTAACCGCAATCCTATCAGAGTCAAGCGGTTCCGGAAGGCCAAGGGTTATCACAATATAATCCGCCGGCAACTCCGCTTTTTTCTTTACCCTCGCGAAAGAAACGCAGGCGAATACATAACGATTGGAAAAGGTAATCTGGGTCTTTTGCACCCTAATGTTCACATCCCCATACATAGCGGCTATCTGTTTCGCAAACGCGGCATATACCGGAAGCGCGCCGGGATGCCCATTGAAAAACATCATTTCCTCCGGTCCCAGGTCGTTCATAGCTACGCTCCTTTCCATAAATTCCGCCCGCGTCATCCGGGTGAAATGCTCTGTACGCAGATCCCCCATGGGAGAGGGCTTCTCCTTTTCTGTGTGATGATACCGGAACCCGCATTTTTCCTGTACCCGTTTCGACTTCTCATTGCCGTCATAATAACCGCACCACACGGCGACGCAGCCCAGATCTGCAAAGCAGCGCCGCTGTAGCCGTCGGACCGCCTCCGGGATCAGCCCCCGCCCCCAGTATGGCACGCCGATCCAATAGCCAATCTCCGCTTCCCTCTCCCCCATCGGCGCGCTGCCTTTGGGAGCAAACATGATGCCGGCGCTACCCACCGGTTTGCCTGTGCTTTTCAGAACAACCGCGTAGGTTTCCGGTTCCGACAAGACGGTGCGTATAATGGCCAGACTATTTTCCACGCTGGTGTGGGGCGGCCAGCCGGCGATGGGGCCGATCCGGTCGTCCTTGGCGTACCGGTACAATTCTTCCGCATCCTCTTCCTCCCACAGGCGCAGGATCAGACGTTCGGTTTCCAGTAGCATATACGTCCCCCTCTCTCTTGCCTCTGGCTTTGCCCTCCTGCCATCCCTCCGTGCCCCTCGGCTTTTTACAGGATAGGTCCCTAAGCCGCGGCAGCCCTTTGCAATGGTTAAGAAAAAAGCAGGGATGCCTGCGCAGCCCTGCTTAAAAGGACAAAACAATCTACTTATCGTGCCGATGCACATCGATGGTATCGGCCCCGGCCGCGCGAACCGTTTCGCCCACATTTTCCTTTCCGTTGGCGTCCCGCTTCTTCTCGAACACCCGGCGGGACTTGATATACTCGGTGAGATTGGCAGGGCCGCCCATGCAGCCCCCACTGCACATCATGCCCTCGATGAAGTCCACCTTCAACCTGCCGGCCTTGAGCTGCAAAAGGGCCTTCTTGACCTCCTCGGCGCCATTGCACTGCACCGTGTCGGCCTCCCGGCACTCCATCTCCTCCAGCACCTTGGCCACGGCGGCGGTCACGCCTCCCGACATGGCAAAGCCCTTGCCGTAGCGGGTTGCGTCGTCGGCCGCGTCGTCCACCTCGGTAACCTCTATATCCAAGGCTGCAAACATGGCGTTCAGTTCCTCAAAGGTCAACGCGTAATCCAGCTCGCCCATATAGTGGGCCATAACCTCGTTTTTCTTGGCGATGCAGGGACCGATAAACACCGTCACCGCCTCCGGATTCTCCGCCTTGACCAGCCGGTTGATGGCCATCATGGGCGACACGGTGGTGGACACGTTGGGCAGCAGGGTAGGATAATGCTTGGCAATGGCGCTGACAAAGGCCGGACAGCAGGAAGAGGTCATGGGGACGCCCTCGTCCATATGCTCCTTAAGTTCCTTGGCCTCATTATACGCCACCATATCCGCGCCCAACGCCACCTCTACCACCTCGGCGAAGCCCAGCTTCCGAATGGCGGCCTTAATGGCCGGGAGCCCAAACGTGCCAAACTGGCCCTCAATGGAGGGGGCCACCATGGCGATGACATGTTTTTCCTCATTCTTTAGCTGGTCGATGACGTTGGTCATCATGGACACATCGGATATGGCCCCAAAGGGACACCCCGTCACACAGGCCCCGCAGTTGATACACTTGGCCGGATCGATGGTGGCGATATCGTTCTCATCCATGCTGATGGCGTTTACCGGACAGCTTACCTTACAGGGCCGTTCCACGTCCACAATGGCGTGATAGGGGCAGGCGGCCACACATTTGCCGCACTTGCGGCACTTCTCATGGTCGATAACCGCTCCGTCCCGGCCGGTGGTAATGGCTCCGAAAGGACAGGCCTTCACGCACTTCTTGGCCAGGCACCCCCGGCAGTTCTGGGTCACGGTTATCTCCGAAATGGGACAGCCCTCGCAGGCGCAGGGGATCACATGGACCACCTGGCTTGGGTCGCTATCGGTATACATAACATCTCTCGGCAGCTTGCCCATACCC
>DXVY01000101.1 GCA_019417145.1 Clostridiales bacterium | reverse complement strand
TATCGGATCCGGGGCCGGAGCTGTTTATAACCGTGCCGGTGGAGGGGACGGAAAGCCAGCCGGCGGCGGTGACCGAACAGCCGGCGGAGGCAACGAGCGAACCGGCCCAAACGGAGCATACGGAGGAGGAACCGGAGACCCAAAGCGCGCCGGAAACCACAACCGCGGGGGAGCCAAGCGAACCGGCGGTAACGGCGGCGGGACAAACGGAGACGAATGGCCGCCAGTGGATGCCCCTGGCATGGGCAGGGGGAATACTTCTTTTGTTGGTTGGCTGCGGAATAGGATTCCTGTATTGGAAAAGACGGAGGAAAAAGGCGGCCGGAGACGATTCAGAAAACGCGCGGGGATGACCAAGAGGGAGGAAAGTTTTATGAAAAGGTTAGCGGTGGGACTGTTTATTTTATCTTGCGCAATGCTTTTGTTTGGAATCAGGGCCTCGGCGGCGCCGGTCAATTCTGTGGAGAGACTGTATTCCCAGCCCACGGGGCAGGCCTTTACCGCCACGCCTTATGGCGATGAGTTTTTTGACTATACGCTGACCGAGGACGATTATGTGATCGTGCCGGGGCCCAATGATTTTTGGTATTATGCCTCTGTTGCGGCCTGTGAGGAAGAAGGGGTGGCGGCGGACAAGCTGCAAGCCTCCGGCTTCCGCTATAAGCTGGATCCCGTCCCGCCCACGGCCCTGCAGCTGGAGGATTTAAGCGAATTGGAACATCTGGGGTATGAGCGGACGATTTATGAGCGGGAAATGCGGGCGCTGTCCAGCAATGACGAGAAAAGCTTTTTAGGCCAGCAGCCGGTTTTGGCTATTCGGGTGGAATTTTCGGACAAGTCGCTGACGTACGACGATCAGGTATGGCACCAGCATTTGTTTGCCGAATCGCAAGGTTCGGTGCGCGATTATTTCGACCAAGCAACCCGTCCCGACCCGCAGTCCGAAGGGAAAATACAGATTGTCCCGGCCTCCCAGGGGGATCTGTTAGGGGGGAGCGACGACGCGGGGGTTTTGTGTTTTCAGGCCAATTGCCCTTATCCCAGAGTGCCAACAAGGGAGTCTTTGCGGGATTTGCTGCAGCAGACCATTGTCCCCCAACTGGACGCGCAGCATCTTGTGGAGCTCAGTTCCTATGATGAGGACGGAAACGGGAGCATTGAAAACGACGAACTGCATATCCTTTTTGTTCTGGCCGGCGTAAGTTGGAACGGTGACGAAAATCAAGATGCGGACGCCATTCGCGCTCATCGAAACATATTTAACCAGGCCGTATTTCTAAGTGGAAAACAGCTGCAGTCATACTGTGTTGTCGCAGAGCACGACAAAGATACTGATGTGATCTTCGAGATGGGGGTTATCTGCCACGAGTTGGGGCATGATTTGGGGCTGCCGGACTTATATGACGAAGAGAAAATGGTGCAGACCAGCAGCCATCCAAAATCGGCCGGCATCGGCAACTATGATCTCATGGGCGGCGGGTGCTGGGCAGATACGCCTGATGGTTCATCGCCTACCCACTTTTCAGCCTATTGCAAGATACAGCTTGGTATTGTCGAGCCGGAGGAATTGTCCTTGGACGAGACAAGCCATTTTGTGCTGCGCAGCGCCGATCATGCCGGCGGGTATAACGTCCTGAAGATCCCGACCTCAAATGCCAACGAATATTTCCTTGTGGAAAACAGGCAACCGGTGGGATATGATTCGGGATTATTATATAATAAAAATGATAATAACCGTTATTCCGGCGGAATTGCCATTTATCATGTCAACACGAGATACGGCCGAAACCTATGCTACGGCCGGCGGCTGGTGGATCTGGAAGAATCCAATGAGACGGAAACGGGGAAGTCCCCTATGGACGCGCCCCCTGGAGACGGCGAAATCAGGCGGCACGACGGGCTGTATTATATTGGAAACAGCGCGAACAACACCCGCTTTGGGCCGGATACGCAGCCGTCCAACGCCCTGGACACGGGAAACGGATATGGCCCCTTTACGCTGCAGGTGCTGTCCGGTCCGTCCTCGGCGATGACGGTCAAACTGACGTTGGAGATCGAGAACGTTTCGCTTGACGACGGTATTTATGGCTTTAACCGGGCTTATGCTGCGGCAAACGAGGCCAATATGATGGCCATGCAGTATTCCGATTTGGGCGAGAGCTTTATTACGGAGAGGTCGGTCATCGACAACGAACAGATTTGGGTGGTAAAAAAGTATGGCACTGGCGAGAATGCTTACAACCGCATAGCCTCGCTTGCGTTCCCCGGCCAATATCTCAGCCTGGACAGCGGGCAGTACAGTATAGAGCCCTATGCAGATGACGGCAGACAAAAATGGCGTTTTCTAAAGCTGGGCAATGATATTTATATACAAAATGAATATTACGACTATTTCATATACATCCGGCATTCTACTTTAAGCGCAACGGACGATCTGCATCAGGGGGCCGTCCGGGTTACGGAAAAGAGCGCTCCTGTTTTTGAAAGATACTCCGGCTACAATAATCTTGCGGGCAATATTCGGTTATCCGATACAGAGCAGGAATATTATCTTATCAACGACATTCTCAATCGTCCCTATATTACCAATGCACAGCAGGCCAATCCGTCGGTCTGGTATATAGGTAAACCCAGCGGCGGTTATTGTCAAATTATGCCTGCGGATAGGCCCGAAATCTGCCTGACCCTCTCTGGAAACGGACAGGTGGTTTACGCGCAGACAGACAGCAGCCGGGACGATCAAAAATGGTGCATTATGCGGATCAACGGACAGGTACAGATTCGCTGTAAAGCCGATCTGAGCAAGGCCATATTTTTTGACCCTGAAAAAAATGGACATTTCCCCTCGGTGCGCACGGTCACCCCGGGAGAAGCGGCACGCTTTGCATGGCGTTATACCATGATGCCGGATATTTCGCAGGGCGGTACCTTTACATTGCGGCATGGACCGACCAACAGGGTTTTGGACGCGGCGAATTTCGGACTGACCGATGGAACGCCGGTGCTGGGCGGTACCCTGCATGGCGGCACCAATCAGCGATGGATTATTGAAGCGGTTGACGATAATGCGTGTGTGCTGTATCCGGAATATAATCCCAATTTGTACCTCTATGCGTCCGGCGATGGTGTGGTTTTAATGAACAAGGAAGACGCCGGGGCCAATGCCCTTTGGAAAATTTCAACCAGGGGGCACACCTGTAGACTGCAGCCGGTGGGAAACGACGACCTATTTTTGACAATTTCCGGCGACTATGCCACCCTTTCCTCCACCGCCGATGGATTTGACTGGATTGCTATGGATATAGGGGAAAGAGATGAGGTCAACACCCTTCCCGAAGGCATATACCGGTTTGAAAACGTTAACAGCGGCCTGTATCTCAAGGGCGCGGGCGGCCCACAGGCCTACGTGCTGAGTCAGGAAGGGAGCGAGCAGAGCAAAAATAACAACCATGTTTGGTCGGTTCAATTGGACGACGGCTACTATCACCTGCATCCTTTAAGCGATCCCAAAGTGTGCATAACCTACGATGAGGGGCTTGGCCGCTGTGTGCTGCTTCCCTATACCGGGACGGATAACCAGAAGTGGGTGAGCCTCCGGGATAAAAACGAGCAGAGCTATCGCTTCCAGCTTAAATCCCGGCCCGGGCAGGTTATGGTGGTGCAGAACGCCTCCTCCGCCCCCAATGAAAACATCATCATATTCGGCGACAACGGCACGGCCAACGGTAAGTGGATGGCTGAGGCCTCTCTGCCGGAGCGGGTGGCGCCGGATCAGGTCGCCCTGCTTTCCAATCTGGACAGCAAGCTGGTCATGGACGCCCAGAATTTCGGTACCCTTGAGGGTACCCGGGTGCTCCAATGGTCCAAGAACTACGGAGAAAACCAGCGCTGGATCATAAAAATGGGGGATGACGGATATTATCAGATCTCTCCCTTCTATGCGCCCGACCTATACCTATCCGTTTCCTCGCAGGGAAAGGTCTGCCTGACGGGGGCGGGGAGCGCAGAGAGCGCCAAATGGCTTTTCCTGGCCGGCGACACGGCCAACGAGGGGTACTATCGGCTGACCCCCAAATCCCATCCGGGCAAGGTGGCGGTGGTGCAGTATGCCTCCCAAAACCAGGGGGAGGAGATCATCCTGTACGACGACAACGGATCCCACAACGGATACTGGAAGCCGGTGGATCAGGATATGGAACTGACCGGGAGCATGTATCAGATACGCAACCGGTTTACGGCCTATTATCTGGGCGCGGACAATGACGGCAACGCCCAGACCGCATCGGTAATTCCCGGCGATTATCAGCATACAATTTGGGCGGTGTACGCTGGAAATGGATATTACCGTTTTAGCGCCTATAATTCCGGCGGCTCAGAATTGGCGGTTTCATCCGACGGATACGCCATCGGTTATGGTGGAAGCGGCGGGGATCCGGACGCCGCGCTTTGGTTTGTGGATGCAGAGGGCAGAATACATTCCAAAAAATATCCCGACAAGGTCATGGTCATAGAAAACGACCAATCCGGCGAAGACGTGGCCATTGTCCTTGCGCAGGTGGGAACGCTTGAGAGCGAGACATGGTCCTTTGAACGGTTGTCGTAAGCTTTTGCACGGGCCCCGACAGGGACGGGGAGGCGTTTCGCGCCGGCTCTCCATATAAAAAGGCTGCAAGCATTTCGCTTGCAGCCTTTTTTGAGATGGTTGGGTTTTAAAAGGTCTTACGGCAGGAGCTGTTTCATAAAGTGGGTGACCAGTTGTCGCTCCAAATTGGCCAGCGCTTCCTGCTGTTTCGGATCTTGTAGCTGATTTTCGAATTCGAAAGGATCGACCGCCAGATCGGCCATTTCGTAAAATTCCTCCCGGGGCTTGTAAATATGTACGTATTTACGTCGGCCGTCGCTGACCGCCGCGAACCCCTCACCCTCAGCGAAAACATAGGTATGCCCGCCTGTTTCGGACACCCGGCGCAGGTCCAGCCCCGCCGTTGGCTGGCCCTCTATACCGGCCGCGGCCGTGCAGGTGGCGAACAGGTCGGTCAGCTGCACCAGCTCCTTTGATACCGCCGTTGGCCGATTTCCCGGATAGCGGATGATAAGCGGCACATTCCAGACGTCCTCATAGGCGCAGTTGTGCTTGCCCCATACCCCGTGATTGCCAAGCATTTCGCCGTGGTCGGCGGTGAAGATGATCAGAAGGTCGTCGCCCCATCTCTCTGTGGCCGCTTCCACAACCCGGCCCACCATATCGTCGATGAGGGCCACGTTGGCGTAATAGCTGCGGCGCAGGCGGGTCCAGTAGGCCTCGTCGTAGTTTTTGCAGGCTCTGGATGGCGCCGTGTTGCAACCGTCTATGCCGCCACCGCCGTGGTAGCTCTTGTGATGGATGCGGGACGGGTCGTCCCATTCCCCTTCCCGCAGACGGCGGCCCTGCTGCGCCAGGGCTGCCTCGTCCACCCGGGCGTAATAGGAAGCCGGGGCGTCAAAGGGATAGTGGGGACCGGAAAAGGACATCCACATAAAGGGGGGCTGCCGCCCCTCATATCCCTTTATATAGCCTTCCATCCGCCGGCCGGTCCAGATATCCGGATGCCATTCGTCCTCCAGAGGGAAGGGGTACACCTTACCTATCCCCCGGTCCCACCTGGCCGCCCTATAGGCGTCCAGCAGGCCGGCGCCGTCCAATTCGGCGGCGTAGTCGTCGTAAAACCAGGCCGAAACCTCCTTGCCGTCCTGCAAGAACAGGTCGTCCAGCCCCAGGGAGAGATAATAATCCCGGAAGCTTTGATAGGGCAGGGTCTTGTCGGGCTTGGTCTGCCCGTAGGGCACCGGTGCAAAATGGCATTTGCCCGAAAGAGCCGTACGGTATCCCGCCGCCCGAAAGACGCTGAAAAGGTTGGGCAGCCGACCGCTCAGCTCACATTTCCGAAAGTTGCTGTAGGCGCCGCTCTGGGAAGGGAAAAGACCGGTCAAAATGCTGCACCGGGAGGGAAGACACCAGGGGGAGGCGCAGTAGGCACGGTCGTACCGCACCCCGCCGGACGCCAGTCCGTCCAGATGGGGCGTTTTTATAATCGCGTTCCCATAGCAGCCGAGCGCGTCCTTTCGTAGCTCGTCGGCCGTGATCAATAATATAGCTGGCTTTTTCATAAGAAACCTCCTTACTATATTGCGCTTGCGCCGTGTATTTTTAGTATAGGCGGGGAAAAGGGGAATCGCAAGAAGAAAACTGTCCAAAAAAATATGCTTAATCTGTAATGCATAACAAAATAATTATATACAATATAAGATATAAGTATTTTAC
>DXVY01000100.1 GCA_019417145.1 Clostridiales bacterium | reverse complement strand
AAGGGATTTTTTATGCTTTATAGCCATGCATAAAGTGGGGCAGAAATGGGCTAAAATGGGGGTGCAAGTCAGTAAAAAGTCAGGATGTTTTCTCGCATAACCCGCAGCGCCCGATCCAATCCGGTCAACTGTTCGGACTCTAAAATCTGGCAGCGGGCTTTTGCAATATAAAGCCAGAGATACGGCCGGCTGCCTTCTGTTTTCCTCACAGGCACTTTTGTTACACCCAAGCAATTTTCTTTCTCCTGGCACAAATAGCCTCCGCCGGTATTGCCGGCGGAGGCGCATACATTTATACCGCCTTGCGGACCACGGCGGCCATGACAGTTATATCGTCTTCATGTCCGTCGTCCCTGCGGCGGCGTGCGGCGGCGGCGATATTCTCGGCTAGCTCCTTGGCATCGCCGTCCTGAAAACGCTCCAGTTCGGCGCAGATCCAGTCGGTGCCGTTGTTTACGGCGCCGTCGGACAGGAGCACCAGCAGATCGCCGTCCTTTAGCTCAATAGCCGCTCGGTCAAAGCCCACCTCGCGCAGAATGCCGGCGGGGAGAGAGGAGCAGGAGGCTTTCCCTGTTCGTCCGGAACGGCGGACCAGGGTCGGCGCCGCGCCGGCCTTGAGCAGCTCGGTGCGGCCGGTAAACAGATCAATGCAGGCCACGTCCAGGGTAGCCAGGGATTCGTCGGTGGATTTAAACAGCATGGCCGAGTTGACAATGCGCAAAGAGCAGTCAAAACCAAAGCCTGCCTTTAACAGACGGGCCATGAGACCGGCCGCCATCGCGCCGTCCACCGCCGCCCGGCCACCGGTACCCATACCGTCGCTTAAAACCATGAAATATCGCCCCCGGCCGTCTCGGAAGGTTTCATAGGCGTCGCCGCACAGGCGGGCCTCGCCGCAGGCATACTGGCTCACGCCAATTTCCACGTCCAGGACCGCCTTTTCGCTGAAGATGGCGTGATATTCCTGCCGCCCTTTATTGACGCAGGGGGGATCAAACTGCCGGCCGCAGACCCCCTCCACCAGACGCATGAGCTGGGAGCGGTTTATATGTAGGCCGCCCGTATCCCGGATGCGCAGCTCCACCGACATGCGCCCGTACTGATCTTGGCAGCAGCCGCAGTCGGCCGCGACAATATTTTCTCCGCGCAGCGCGTCGACGATGCGCCCGGCCAGATCGGTATCGTACTGCTGCGCGTTCTCAAATTCCTCGGCCAGATCGCCCAGCATATCAGATATGCCGTCAAATTGGTCGGAGACCACCTGACGTACCTCGTCCAGCCGGTTTTCAGCTGCCTGTCGGGCGGCAAACACCTTAAAATGCTCGGCCAGCGAGGCTCCCACCGCGGCCGGCCGTAGACAGCGCTCGGCCCACTCGCCGGCCACCGATTCCTCCGGCGCCGCTTCCCCCCGTTTTACCGCCTTGCTCATATCCACAAGGGCAGACAGGGTCTCGGCCTTAGCGGCTTCCCAACAGTGTAAACGCAGGGCGCAGCCCTTGCAGGCCTGCTCCTCCACGCCGGCCAGCACGTCTTCGAAATCCGGTTGGCCTTTTCTGCGCAGACGGCTGGCCACCTCCTCCACGGTGCGGGAGACATTGCGCAAGGCTTCAGAGGCAAAATCCAGCCGCATGGTTAGGGATTGACGGAGACTATCCAGCCTCGGTAGCTCAGCCGGAGGGGAAAACAGATCGGCCAGCCCGTTTCCCAGCCTGCGGGGCAAGGCCATAAAGGCAACGCCCGCCGCTAGGGCCTCGGCCACAGCCGCCAGGGAGGCCGCTTCTCCGCCGGTGAGGACCGCGCAAAGCCCGCTGACCAGCAAAAACGCCAAAGCCGACGCCAGCCGCCCCATATAGGAAAAGACGCCGGCCAGCAGCCCTCCCGCCGCAAACATACCGGCGCTATACAGTGCATGGCTGTCCCCCAACGGGCCGCAGAGAGATATGGCAAATCCGGCAGCGGCCCCGGCAATGGCGCCCGCCGCTTCTCGGCCAAACCTTCCGGCCGCCAGAACCAGCAACACCGCCAGGATACGGCCCACAGAGATATCTCCTATGCTGAGAGGAACCAGAGCCATTAGTCCAATGCTGATGGCGATAACCACCGAAGCCAGATCCTGGTTTCGCAGTCCCGGAGCGGCGCCCCGCCCCAGTCCTTTGGCGTGCAGGTCGCAGGCCCGATGTATAAAGTAGCTGCCCGCGCCGGAAAGCAGGCTTTCCGCCCCGATCATAATAACAGCTGCGGTAAAGTTCCGTCCTACAGCGCCGGCCGCGCCGGTTACCGCCGTCGCCGCCAGAGCCACCAGAGCGGAATAGAGCGGTGTTTTGGTAAATTTCAATATGCCGTATAGCAGCCATTTAATGGAAGCCACGGCGAATACGGCCGTTATGTAACGAAAGGCACTGCCGCCGGTTACCGGTATAAAATATCCCACCAGTGCGCCAATGGCCGCGGTTAGGGTGTATCGGGCGGGCACGCCGCCGATTACGGCCAGTCCAAAAGGCGCGTATTCCCCGAAAACCGCCGTGCGGGCGCCCAAAAATCCTCCGGCCGCCCACAACAGCTGGACAAGCGCCCCCCTTGCATACTGTTGAAACCTTTCAAAAACGGCTGACTCGGTCGATTGGACGCGTTCCTTCAAAGCAAAATCACCACCATTTTTATATTTATTGAATGTTTCTAGCTGCCGTTGTATTGTGCATTTTCCGACTCCCTTATGCCAGAGCTTGTCCTATTTGGCTCGGTTTTATCCGCTTTCGGAATGTCTTCTCGCCAGCCGGGAAATCATCCGGCCGCCTCCCCGGCGGCTTTGCCTATTCCTGATTATAGGCCCCTTGGAAGGCAGGATTTTGTCAAACTAGATTGTAAAAAAATGGAAATTATGAAACAGAACGGTCATTTCGCCCGCTTATTGCGCAGCGATTAACCTCAAGCAGCGGGGGTTCTCCACTATTTGCAGTGTGATTGTGGATAATTGCGCTTGCAAAGCCGCAAGATATAGATTCAAAATTTGTCGATGAAAAGTTTGGGTAGACAGGTATATTTTTTCCATTCCGTACATATGGCAAAAGAAATGTAGCAGCACGGGGGCGCAAACCCCAAATTAGGCTGGAAATTACGGGAGCTCTCTCTTTGGGCTCTTGGAAGAGGAGGAAGACAGGAGGGCGGGGCTTTACGCAGCGCAGGGATTGTGGTATGATAAATAAGAATTTATTGTTGTTACAGAAAGGACTGACCTGCATGGAATATACCTTTTCCCGCCGGGTGTCTGGCCTAAAGCCATCGGCCATCCGGGAAATTCTTAAATTTACCTCCCAGCCGGGATATATCCCCTTCTCAGCCGGCAATCCCGCGCCGGAGGCCTTTCCCACGGCTGACATCGCCCGCCTGTCGGCCGACCTGTTCGAAAAGCGGCCTATTGACGCGCTGCAATACTCCATCACGGAGGGGTACGGCCCCCTGCGGGAGCATCTGACCGCCTATATGAAGGCTAGACATAATGTGGGAAGGGATTTTGACAATATCCTTATTACCTCCGGCGCAAACCAGGTCATGGAATTGACTGCAAAGATCCTATGCAATGAGGGAGATGTAGTCATTTGTGAGAATCCCAGCTTTATCGGCTCCTTAAACGCTTTCCGCTCCTATGGTGTGCGGCTTCGCGGTGTGGAGATGGACGCCGACGGCATGAATATGGAGGCTTTGGAGAAAGCCCTGAAGGAAGAAAGCCGGGCCCGTTTTATCTACACCATTCCTAATTTCCAGAACCCCACCGGCATCACCATGTCGTTGGAAAAAAGAAAACAGCTTTACGCCTTGGCCAAGAAATACGGGGTGCTGATTTTGGAGGACAACCCCTATGGGGATACCCGCTTTACCGGTGAGGACATTCCCGCCGTTAAGAGCTTGGATGAGGATGGACTGGTCATCTACTGTGGCTCCTTCTCCAAGGTTTTGGCCCCCGGTATGCGGGTGGGTTATGCCATTGCACCCGGCGAAGTGTTTTCCAAGCTAGTGGTCTGCAAGCAGGTGGTGGACGTACATACCAACATTTGGGCGCAGATTATCGCCTATCGGTTTATGACCGAATGCGATTTTGACGGTCATCTGAAGCGCAATCAGGCGCTGTATGGGAAAAAGGCCCGCTATACAATGGAGCTCATAGACACATATTTGGCTCCCTATGTCACCTACCAGCCTATAGAAGGCGGCCTCTTTCTATGGTGCGACCTACCCGACGGGGTGGACATGAACGCCTTTTGCAGGGAGGCGGTAAACCGCAAGGTGGCTACCGTGCCCGGCACCGCTTTTCTTATGAATGAATCCGATCCCTGCCAGAGCTTCCGTATCAACTATTCCACTCCCACCGACCAGCAGATTCTGACCGGTATGAAGATATTGGGTGCGCTTGTGAAGGAGACCTGCGGCGCATAATCCCGCCGGCGATCAGCGGATCGCACTGCTTTTTAATATTAAATAAAGGAGCAAAGTCTTTTATGAGCGACAATAACACCCCCCTGCGCAAAAAGCGGGTATACAGCGGTATTCAGCCCAGTGGCATGCTGACCTTGGGTAATTATCTGGGTGCTCTTAAGAATTGGAAAAATATGCAGGAGGAATACGACTGTATTTACGGCGTCATGGACCTGCATGCTATCACCGTTCGGCAGGAGCCGGCCAAATTCCGTCAGCAAATTTATTCCACCTGCGCCCTACTGCTGGCCATCGGCCTGGATCCGGAAAAGTCTATTCTCATGCTTCAATCATGGGTGCCCGCCCACGCCGAGCTGGCCTGGATCCTGGACTGCTATACGCAGTTTGGCGAGCTTTCCCGCATGACCCAGTTCAAGGATAAATCTCAAAAGCACGCGGATAACGTCAATGCGGGCCTGTTCACCTATCCTTCCCTTATGGCTGCTGATATTCTCCTGTATCAGGCCGATTTGGTGCCGGTGGGCGCCGACCAGAAGCAGCATCTGGAGATTACGCGTGACATTGCCGTGCGGATGAACAACCTTTACGGAGGCCTTTTTACCGTGCCCGATCCCTATATCGCCCCTGCTGGCGCCCGGGTCATGTCCCTACAGGAACCGTCCAAAAAAATGTCCAAGTCGGATGAAAATCCCAACGCATGGGTGGCCATTCTGGATAAACCGGACGATATTATTCGAAAGTTCAAGCGGGCGGTGACCGATTCGGACACCCGCGTTTATGCGGCCGAGGGGAAGGACGGGGTTAACAACCTAATCGGAATCTATTCGGCTGTCACCGGGCGCACGGCCGAACAAATTGAGAACGAATTTCAGGGCAAGGGGTACGGTGATTTCAAGAAGGCCGTTGGTGAAGCGGTGGTAGAGACCCTGCGACCGATTCGGGAAGAATACGACCGGCTGATCGCCGACAAAGGCTATCTTATGCAGGTGTATAAAGAGGGGTCGGAACGGGCCGCCCGTTTGGCCGGCCGTACTCTTTCCAAGGTGCGTAAAAAGATCGGATTCGTACTGGAAGAGAAATAAAAGGGCGGGGAAGTTTCATCCGATTCCCTATCCTTTAGCAGCTGTTTTTTCTGGGCGGGACCTGTATAAAAAGCTGCGCTGCATTACAGCGCCTTTTATCATATATCCCGCCCACGTATGCGTATTTAAAATTAGGTATTGATTTTTGCCGACATATGTGGTATCTTATCTTAAGTAACCGGATTTCCGGTGAAATGCGCCAGTAGCTCAGCTGGATAGAGTGTTTGACTACGAATCAAAAGGTCGGGGGTTCGAGTCCCTCCTGGCGCGCCAAGCAAAATCCCCGCAAGCCGTTTATTTCTTGGCTTGCGGGGATTTTTTCTGTTTTATTCAGTCTCAGCAATCGAAAACGTATAGATCAACGGTGCATACCGACCTTCCGCGCGGCGCATATGGCGTCCAGTAATCGGTGGGCGGCGGCCTCCTTGGATAAAAGGGGAAGGGTCTGCTCACTGTCGGCCGTAATAAGGGTCAGACGGTTGGTTGCCACCCCAAAACCGGCCCCTTCCTCTTTTAAGTTGTTTGCGGCGATCATATCCACCTTTTTTGCCCGTAGTTTGCGCCGGGAGTTTTCCAGCATATTCTGGGTTTCCATACTAAAGCCGCACAGGTATTGACCAGGCCTGCGATGTTGTCCCAGCCAGGCCAAAATATCGTTGGTACGGACAAGAGGAATAGACAGCTGGTCATCTGTGCCTTTCTTAATCTTTTCAGAGGCAATCTGGACCGGGCGAAAATCGGCTACGGCGGCGGCCTTGATAATAATATCCTGCTGGTCCGCCCGTTGCCGGACAGCCTCGAACATGTCGTCGGC
>DXVY01000010.1 GCA_019417145.1 Clostridiales bacterium | reverse complement strand
CCCCAACATCAGCAAAGGGACAGTATATCGAAATTTGCATCAACTGGCAGACAGCGGGGAAATCCGAAAGGTGGAGGTCCCTGGCGGCGCCGATCGGTTTGACCATCGGTGCCATGACCATTACCATGTGCGATGCTTAAGCTGTGGCCGGGTTTTTGACGTGGATATGGATTACATCGAAGATTTAGAAAAAAGGGTTAAGGATACCCATGGGTTTACATTCAACGGTCATGATCTTATGTTTAAAGGGATCTGTCCGGAATGCGGAAAGGGTCGTGTCTAAGGGACAAGGTCATTTCTTATTGCATGTACGTAAACGGGCGCGTGATTCCCGTAAATATACAAGAAGGAGGAGTTGATCATGAGAAGCATTACCAAATTAGACCTGTAGTATGCCCACAGATTTTACGGCTTCAAAGGATAGGCCCAGTATTTACATGGGCATACCAAACATGCGTGCATGCATGCAGCATAGGCAATGAACCATAAGAGCGGAACAAATTTCTCTTTGCCTTGCTTTTTATTGAAAAATAAATTATAATAATCATATAAAATTGTTCAAATCGTTAAAAACGGCGGGGAAAGGGCGGCGTTCCGTATCATGACGAGAGGGGGATATGAAAATGACATCTGAGCCATATAAGCGGAATATGCGGCTCTATCTGTTGGGGATCTTAACGGCGGTGGAGCTGCTGATGTCCTTTTCTTTTCTTGGTTATCTACACGTGGAACCTATTTCCATCACGATTGCCTATATCCCCGTCCTGCTGGCAGGGGCGCTGGTGGGCCTGCCGGAGTCTGTGGCCCTGGGGACAGTGTTTGGCTTGGCCAGCATGTGGAAGGCCAGCGCCAGCTATGTGATGCCCTCCGACCGGCTGTTTTCCCCCTTTATGAGCGGGCATCCGTTGGAGAGTATCCTGCTGAGCGTGGGCGCCCGTATGCTTTTTGGGCTGTTGGTGGGCCTGTTGTATCTGGTGGCCAAACGCCTGCCGTATACGGGGGTGTGGATCTGCGTCGTTTCCTTTTTTGGTAAATTTCTTCATTCTCTGCTGGTATACAGCGCCATGGGCCTCTTTTTCCCTGAAATGGGCTACAGCGCGGGCAATGCGTTGGAGTCCTTTGGCAGCCTGAACGATATAGTTACCAATCTGGTCACAACCGGTATTGTCTTTTTGTTTTGGAAATTGGAACAATCCCGGTTCTGGCAGGAGTACCGGGCGCGGGTGGAAAAGGCACGGAGCATGCAGATGGAGGAACGTTACCACCGGCTGTCTCTGGTGGTTATGCTTCTGCTGACCATCAGTCTGGCTCTGGCGATAGCCGTCTATTTTGTCCATCGGATGGACTATGTACTGGAACAGAGCGGGGTTGTTTTGACCGATATCAATTATTCTGACCTAGTCCACCTGCAGATCCAGTTTGTCATCGGCATCCTTTCTGTGATGGCGCTGGTCATCGTGTTTTTGATATTTAACCGTCGATACGCTACCTATATGAATTACGAGGCTAAAACCGACGCTCTCACCGGCCTGATGACTAGGAAGACTTTTTTCCAGGCCTGTACCAGAGTTTTGCAGGACAGCCGGGCCAGCGGGAGCGAATGGGGCTATTTTATCATGGTGGATGTGGACCATTTTAAGGGGGTCAACGATCGGTATGGGCATCCCGAGGGCGACCGGATCCTACGGGAAACGGCCAGCGCCCTGCGGGAGACTTTTGGACGGGAAGGATTGGCCGGCCGGGTGGGCGGCGACGAGTTCGCTGTGCTGGTGTTCGCGTCCTTTTCAAGGGAACGTTTAGAGGCAACTTTGTCGCTCTTTTTGGAACGGGTTCATGCAATCGGGACGGGGGAAGAGCGGATCTCCTGCAGCATAGGGGCCGTCTCCATCCAGGCGGACAAGACCGCCGAAGTCCTTTATCAGGAGGCCGACCGGATGATGTACAGGGCCAAACGGCAGGGGCGCGACCGATATGTGTTGGATGCCTTTCATGAGCCGACCGTCTCCGAGGGAGAGCTTGTTAAAAAAGGGTAGTTGTGGGGCAGATATTACGAAATTTGTGTGAGCAAAGGGGAGAAGAGGGCGTAGAAGCGCAGACAACCTGGATCCTATTCATATGCCCAAAAGCATCCGGCGCGTTTAACGCGTGACTGGTAGGGCGCTTGGGCTGAAGGCGATATTTAAAGTGTCCGTCCTTGGCAAATATTATGCGCCGTTTGAGTCATGCATTGACGTTTTATAGTAAATCTACAGACGCTCGCACAGGCATGCTTGTCACCCGATTGTGTTTGATGCTCTTTTTCATGCTTTATTCATGGGGTGTTATTAATGATAACTATTTTACAGATAGATCAAGCGCATAAAGCTGATATTAATATTCCGAATCAGCCGTTTAAACTTTTCGGTTGGATGCGGCCTTCTTACATAAACGCAGAATGGAGCTACGAGATAGAACGGTTTGCCGATAAAGATATCAGTGAAATGTGTTTCCCCGATGAAAATTATGATTATGAGGAGCTTTCTGAAAACAGCGTTTTTATTGGCGCATATGATAATGACAGATGCATTGGCCTTGCAATTTTGCAACAAACGTGGTTCAAGTACATGTATTTGTACGATTTAAAGGTGAATGCTGACTATCGGGGAAAACGCATCGGCACTATGCTTATAGATAAGGCAAAAGAGATTGCTGTTAGCCAGAATTATCGAGGCTTATTTACTCAGGGCCAGGATAATAATCTCGCTGCGTGCTTATTCTATTTGCATAACGGGTTTTTTATAGGCGGGCTTGATACCAATCGGTATAGAGGCACAGCACAGGAAAACAAAAAAGATATTATCTTTTATTGTGATGCGGATATAAAAACGCTGTTTAAGGCATAGATAGATGCAGGCATGGATCCCCTTTAAGTTGAATGGTTGAGCCGCAGACAACCTTACGGCAGTCCCTTGCCACCGTGCCGGAAGTGTAAAACGTCCGTGCGCCTCGCCGCTTTCTAGAGATATGAAAAATGTGCCCGACAGTAACGTCGGGCACATTTTCATATCTGTGCGGGCCTGGGAAGTTTTGCCGACCGCCGCCTGGAGGACAATTGGAAAAGGTTTATGTGCGGTTCTATACTTATTCGGTGATATCAGACTCACTGGCGGACTGAAGCGCGGCATAACCGCTTTCGCCGGTGCGGATCTTTAACGCGTCGGTGATTGGATAAGCGAAAATCTTTCCGTCTCCCATGTCGCCTGTATAGGCCACTTCTTTGATCCTCCGTATGGTTTTTTCCTTCCATTCCTCCGAGGATACAACGATTTCCAGCTTGATTTTCGGCAGCAGCATAACGTCAATTTCCTGCCCGCGTACAACGGTTGTATAACCGCGCTGGGCGCCGAATCCCATCACTTGATATGCAGTCACGCCGTTGACCTCAATGTCGTGAAGCGCTTCCTTGATATCCTCCAGCTTTTCCTCGCGGATAATCGCTTCTACCTTATACATCATATTGCAATTCCCCCTTTATCAATCAAGCCCGTTGAACGACGGATACGCCCGCTCGCCATGCTGCGTGGCATCCAGGCCGAGCAACTCCTCTTTATGATCCACACGAAGCTTGGTAAAGATCCGGGTGATACCGACGCAGAGCAGCGTGCCCACTACCGCAACGGCGATAGTGATTAATATACTGATCAGCTGGGCTGTAAACAGTCTGGTTTCTCCATAAATCAGGCCGTTCCACTGCGCTACAGAGTTGATGTTCGTCCGGGCGAACAGGCCGGTGGCAATGCCGCCCCAGATGCCGCCGATGCCGTGACAACCGAACGCGTCCAACGCGTCGTCTATCTTTAGCTTTTTCTTTAAGAAATTCATCATAAAGTAGCAAATGGGACTGACTACCGCTCCGATGATGATAGCCGACCAAACGGGGACAAAGCCGGCGCCGGGCGTAATCGCCACAAGTCCAACCACCAGTCCCGTTGAGGCTCCTACCAGCGTGGGCTTGCCGTCTTTGACGATGTCTATAAGCATCCAGACCAGCAACGCGGTTCCCGATGCCAGCGCCGAGGTCAGAAATGCGTGCGCGGCGAGGCCGTTGGCGCCCAGGGCGGATCCGGCGTTAAATCCAAACCATCCGAACCAGAGCATTGCGGCGCCCAGAAATACAAAGGGGATATTGTGGACGCGGTAGGAGGGGTGCTCTATGCCGCGTCGCCTGCCCAGTATAATCGCCAAAACCAGGCCACTGACGCCGGAACTGATATGCACCACATTGCCGCCGGCAAAATCTACCGCGCCCAGTTCCGCTAGGAATCCGCCCGAACCCCATACCATATGGGCCATGGGATAATAGACGATCAAAGACCACAGCGCGATAAAAAGGAACAAAGCCTTATACCGCATGCGGCCGGCTACGGCGCCGGTGATGAGAGCCGGGGTAATCATGGCAAACATCATTTGAAAAACCACAAAGGTGATGGATGAAAGAGATGGAGCGTACGCCAGCGCCTCGTTAAAGTCCAGGCCGTTTAGGCAAATATACTCCAAACTGCCGATGACGCCGCCGTGATCGGCGCCAAAGGACAAGGAAAAGCCGCACAGAATCCATAACACCACCGAGAGCCCCATGATACCGGCACAAGCCATTATGGTATTGACGATGTTTTTTCTCCGTACCAACCCCCCGTAGAAAAAGGCCAATCCGGGCGTCATTATAAAAACCAACGCCGCGCAAATGAGTACAAAGCCGTTGTCTCCCGTGTTCATAGTATCATCCTCTCAAAATAAAATAAAAAAATAAAGGTGTCCCCAGCATACTGGGAACACCTTTGTTCGCTGTCATTATAATATGACCATATGGAAAAGTCAACTCTTTTCTTTTTACTTTGGAATATTTATGCAGGGATTGCGGGCGACTTTTCCATATTCTATAATACTGTTATACACGCTAGGCGTATAGGTGAAAAGACGTTCAGAAGGTTGTTTTTACAGGACGTGGGGTCGCTCTGTATTTGGCCGAAGAATGGGAGGCGGGCAATTTGCAATGGCCTAACTGTGGTACAAAGATCAAGGATTATATCAACGGCTTTACCGAACTCCTGGCGCGCGAGCTGCGCCAGGACTTAATCGGGATATATTTACACGGGTCCCTGGCCACCGGAAGCTATTTCCCGCCTAAAAGCGATATAGATATATTAGCGGTTGTCAGAAGAAACCTGCCTGCCGGCTTTTTATGCGACCTGGGGACCATGGTTGCGGAATATGCAAGCACCTGTCCCACGGTAGGCAATCTGGAATGCAGCATCATAACGCTTTCCACCGCCCGCCATATTCCCGATCCCATGCCGTATGAATTCCATTACAGCGTCGTATGGCATGACCGCCTGCTGAATAAGGAGGTGGATTATCAAGGGCCACGATTTGACACCGATTTGTTTGCGCATGTGCTGTGTGTCAAGAAAAGGGGACAATGCCTATACGGCCAAAGGATCGACAGGGTTTTTGGTGAAGTTCCGTGGAGCCGGTTTATGTTTGCGATTTTGGATGATTTGGACTGGGTATTGGCCGGCGAAAACATCCTGGAAGCGCCCTATTACTGTATACTGAATATATGCCGCGTGACGCAGCTGCTTGTTGAGCGGCGGGAGTACACATACAGCAAGTTGGAAGGGGGATTGTGGGGACTTGGGCATTTTCCGGCGTCCTTGACCCCGCTGATCCAAAAGGCCCTGCGAATTTATCGTTCGGACCGCCCCGTATGCCAAGCCCAACGCAAAACCGGCGGGGAAGAATGGGACGGGGCCGCGCTGTTGGCCTTTCGGGATTACGCCCGCTTGGAAATAGAAAATTTAAAAATAAAAAGCAAGGACTTTGTGGAAGGAGCAAGTCGTAACCGAAACGCATAGAAAAAAGGAATGGGTCGGTTGGGGAAAATATATTTTCATCAGGGCGCAAAAAAGCTGCCGCCTATTTTATAAGCGGCAGCGGAGGGATTATTCGATTGTGATGGTATTGTTTTCCGGAAGCTGTTTGGGCGCGGCCTTGGGAATGGTCAATTTTAAAATGCCATCTTCAAACTTTGCGTATACATCCTTCGCCTCCAAGCCGTCTCCCACATAAAAACTTCGGCTGCACTGGCCCACATAACGTTCCCTGCGGATATAGCGGCCTTTCTTGTCCTTTTGGTCCTTGTCCAGGCCTTTGGCGGCGCCAATGGTCAGATAACCGTTTTCCAGGCTGAGTGTAAGCTCCTCCTTCTTAAAGCCCGGCAGGTCGATATCCAGCTCGTATGCGTTTTCGGTTTCCCGCACGTCGGTCTTCATCATGTTTTTGGCATGCCTTCCGTACAGGGGATTGCGGCGTCCAAAGGCGGACGCGGGATCAAACATTTCATCAAACATCTCGTCAAACAGGTTCTCACTGAAAATGCTGGGCAACATAAGTCATTCCTCCAATCAACCGTTTACCTTAGCTCGTAGCTGTGGGGAGTATTCCTCGCGGTGGCGAGCTTTTTTTGTTACCCGTGTCTATTAAATTGCGGGGATTTTTTACCCTACAAAGGGAAGCTGTTTATCTCCCCTTTTCGGGTTCAAGTATATTATATCACTAAATTTAGCACTGTCAATTAATGAGTGCTAAATTCATAAATAGTTTACTTGTTTATGTTAATTTTAACACAAACGGCCTTGCGGGAGCTCAGTCAGATTTTTGGCATATGCGTGGGTCTTTGCCCGCCTTGCTATCGTCCCGTATGAAGAGCGCAAGGGCGCAGAGCCTAAAAAAAGCCGTCTGTCGAGCAAATGATATGTGCACAAATGTCCAATGCAAATGCTGCTTTATACTTTCTTATTCAAGATTTAACCAAAACGGGACAGAAACACGATTTTGATGCATTTATACTGACCCTTGTATTAAAAGGGAAAGGAAAGATATGTATGAAGCCATTTCGAAAACGGTTGACTGCCGCTCTATCGACAGTTCTGGCGGCAAGCGTGCTGTTTAGCGCCCTATCCGGCGCATGGGCCGCCGCGCAGCCGACGAGCGCCCCGACGGAATTGACGGGGGCCGGCACCACCGAAAGCCCCTTCCAGATTGCCACGGAGGCGGACTATCATCTGTTCGCCAATGAGCTGAACGCCGGCAACGAGAAGTACACCGGCGCCGACAAGGTGTTCGCCATTACGGAGGACCTGTTCTTCACCGAGCAGCCGCCCATGATCAACACCTTTGAAGGAACCCTGGACGGCACCGGGCACAGCATTCTGGGCCTCACCCTGCAGGGGGCCATCACCAGCAAGGAATATCACTTGGCCCTCATCGACCAGAACGTGGGCGGTACCATCAAAAACCTGGCTGTCGACACTCCCAGCGTCATCGCCACCGGCTGGACCAGCGATAGCGGTCCGCTGATCGGTATTTTCTCTGCCAAGAGCACCAACGCCCATTATGAGAACTGCGCCATTATCGACGCCAGCATTTCGGCTTCCGAGACCGACAAGGCGGCCGGATTTGCCGCTGAAAACAACGGCAGTACGGTTGTAAATTGCTACTTTACCGGCTCGGTCAACGCCGGCCTGCAGCCGGGCGCCATCTTCGGCTACTCTAAGGGCGGCTCCACCAATGTGGAAAACTGCTATGTGGAGGCCGACCTGACCACCTCCAAATATAGCGGCCCCATCGCGGCCTACCCCAACACCATCACGGTGACGAACTGTGTGGTGGGCGGCGGCAGCAGCAACTGCACCCGCGACCAGCAGGAAATGTATAACGGCCGCCTGATCGGTACCTATGAAAAGTTCGACAACAACTTCATGACCAATAACTACGTGGACGAGACCTTCACCATCAACGACGTGGTCGCGCTGGGCAGCAAGGACCCCAACAGCAAGCTGGGCGCCGACGCCGACGAGACCCAGCTCTCCAGCCAGTCCTTCTATGAGGAGACCATGAACTGGGACTTTGAGAGCGTCTGGAAGTGGAACGAGAGCATGCAGCGTCCCACCCTGCAGTATGTGGACGTGGGCCATCGTCCCGACCGGATTACCGTCACCTTTAACGGGGACGCCAAGACCCGCAAGGGCTTCACCTGGTACACCTCCGGCACCACCGAGCAGCCGGTTGTGCAGGTCAGCACCTCCTCCGACCTGAGCGAGGCGGTAGAGGCGGCGGCCGTTATGACCGAGACCAAAAACGGCTATATGTATAAGGCTGTGGCTGAGAACCTTACGCCCGGCACCACCTACTATTACCGGGTGGGTGACAAGACCAGCGACATATGGAGCAGCATCGGCAGCTTTGTGACCGCCCCCGAAGCCGGCGGCTTTACCTTCATCAACCTGACCGATACCCAGGCCAAGAATTCGGGCGAAGCCCAGCTTTCGGCCAATACCATCGCCAAGGCCCTGTCCACCGTATCGGATGCCGAATTCATCATCCACGGCGGCGACTTTGTGCAGACCGGCGACGACGAGTCCATGTGGAAGGATATGCTGAACTTCTCCAAGTCCAGCCTGATGAACACCACCATCGTTCCCACCGCCGGCAACCACGAATTGCAGACCGATACCTTTATCAACCATTTCAATGTGGAGACCCCCAATGAGCAGGATACTTCCACCGGCGCCTACTACTCCTTTGACTACGGCCCGGCCCACTTTGCCGTGCTCAACACCAACGAGGACGCCACCCAGGCCGTATCCCAGGCCCAGCTGGACTGGCTGCGGGCCGACGTGACCGCCGCTAGAGAGCGGGGAGCCAAGTGGATCATCCTCAACACCCATAAGGGCCCCTACACCACGGCCGAACATGTGGCCGACGATGACATCATGGCCATGCGCCAGGTGCTGGTGCCTCTCATCGACGAGCTGAACATCGACCTGGTTCTCCAGGGTCATGACCACATTCTGGCCCGCACCAAGGTCCTGCAGTACGACGAGGACGGCGAGGCCTACGGCAAGGTAGCCGAGACCAGCCAGTTCACCGAAATCCGCAACGGCAAGCGGATTGACTACGCCATGAATCCCGACGGCACCATCTATGCCCTGATGGACACTGCCGGTGCCAAGCACTATGAGCAGAATACCAATCCCGGCGGTATCGACATGGACGAGTATCTGGAGCTCTTCGACCGCTCCAGCCAGGACGAAACCTGCCAGTATTTCGCCGGCATCACGGTGACCGACACGAGTCTTACGGCTATGGTTTACCAGATTCGGGACGAAGCCACCCCCCTGGCCCTGGAAGGCTTCGGCATTGACCGGGAGGTACAGCCGGTCATCGATGCCATCGACGCCCTGCCCGCCGTGGACGCTGTAACGGCTGAGAACACCGAGGCCGTGGAAGCGGTCTACGCCGACTACAAAGCCCTGCGGGATGCCCAGCAGGCGGCGGTTTCCAACAGCGACAAGCTCTTCGACCTGTTGGCCCGGCTCTTTGAAATGGGCCAGGTAGACGACAGCCTTATCCAGTGGGCGGACGATACGGCCACGGCCCGGCAGAGCATCGCGGTACGCAACGATACCGAAAAGGCCTTTGCCGACGCGCCGGTGCTCTTAAAGCTGGAGAATATTCCCGAAGGCACCGCCCAGAATACCCTCAAGTTCTACACCACCGACGGCTTGTCCCTTTCCTATGAAGTGGAGAACTGGGATACCGCCGGCACCACCACCGTGTGGGTCAAGGTACCCGAAATCCCGGCCGACAGCGCGGCCTACATCTGGGCCTACTACGGCGGCGCCGAAGCCCAGAACGACCCCGCCGATGTGTGGAGCGACGATTACCAGCTGGTAGACCACTTTGATTCCGCCTCGGAGGACGGCGCTACCCGCACCGATTCCACCGGCAAGCAGACGGGTACGGTGTCCGGCAATCTGACCACCGCCGTCCAGACCGACGGCACGGTGGGCGCCCACTTCGAGAACGCCAAGGTGACCTACGGCGCCATCGGTTCGGACTATGACGCCCTCAGCGTCAGCGCTCTCTTCTCGGCAACCGAAGAGGACCTGGACAAAATCCTGGGCACCGATGCGGCCCTTATCAGCCGGGATATGAACGCGGCCAATGAAAACAACACCGATGCCTTCTTCTTAGGGTTCCGGCCCACCCAGAAGACCGCCGTGGCCCGGTATAACGGCGTTTGGTGGGAGAACGGCACCATCATCAACTGCGAGACGGTAGACCAGACCCTGCCCATCGACGGCAGCCTGCATCTGATGACCCTGACCTATGACGGCATGACGGTGTATCTCTACATCGACGGTGTGGAGGTCTACAACGCCTTTGCCGAGGACCGGAGCACCCTGCTGGATGCGGCTCTCCAGACCACCATCGGCGCCTACTCGGACGAGGGTCTGGTGAACGCCTTCTGCGGCACCATGGACGAGGTCCAGCTGTCCGGCGCGGCCTTTACCCCCGAGTGGGAGTCCTTCCGGTATAAAAACTACCTGGGCGATGCGGTGGCCTACGGCGCTGTGGAGCAGAAGGCCGAGAATCCCTTGGTGCTGACCATCGCCGAACCCAAGACGGGCGTGACCATCGAATCCGGTTCGATTATCACGGTATCCGGTATGCTGAACAAGCCGGCTACCCTGCAGGCTACCCTTGACGGCACCGTCACCGAGCTGGGCGAGATGCCCATGGGTGTATACAGCGTGCAGCTGCCCGTAAACGGCCTGGAGGAGCAGACCCTGGTGCTGCAGGCCACCGGCCGGGACGATACGGCGCAGACGGCCACCGCCACCGTGACCCTGCAGGTTGCGGATACGGTTGCCCCCGGCAAGCCGGTTGCATCTGACTCCTCTTATAAGGGTACAGTACAGGGCGATTCGGCTACCCTGACCGCCCACGTGGAAACCGACAGCGCGGAGCAGCTGACCGCCCAATTCTATCAGAACGCGGTTATCCCCTTAAGCGACGCCAATGCGGTGCTCTATGCCGGCACCACCACCGCCACCCTGCCCGACGACCTGAAGCCGGGCGACGGCGTCAAGCAGGACAGCCTCTACACCGCCACCACCGGTGCGGATGTAAACCCCTATCAAATCTACGAAATCACCCTGACCGAGGAACAGCAGGCCGCCGGCACCCTGGGCTTCACCTGGAAGGGCAGCACCCAGCGGCAGGTGACCTCCTACGTGTACAACTACGATAAGGAAGAATGGGTGCAGACCGGTTCGGCCTATGACAAGGATACTGAGCAGGGCACCATCAACATGCGCATCGAAAACGAGAACGTGGTGCAGGACGGCAAGCTCTACCTGCTCATCTGGCGGGGCATGACCGAGGACGTCAGCGAAATGACCGACTTTAAGCCCTCGGCCGGCGAATACGACTTCAGCTACATCATCGTTCCCGACACCCAGCTGTACGCCCAGAACTATCCCGACCGGGCCCTGAAGCAGTTCGAGTGGCTGGCCGACAACTATGACGACGTCAAGGGCAAGATGGTCCTGTCGGTGGGCGACGTGGTCAACCGTCCCTACCTGTCCGAGGAATACCAGTGGGTCAACATGGACGCCGCCTATAAGATTCTGGAGGACCGGGATATCCCCTACGCCATCGCCTGGGGTAACCACGACTACGACGACGGCACCAACAACCGGATTATGTACAAGAAATACTTCTCGGCCGAGCGGCTGGAGGAAGCCGGCGGCAGCTATTGGGTGGATTCCAACGACAACGACAACGTCTGCTACCTGATGGAAGAAAACGGCGCCAAGCTGATGATTCTCACGGTGGGCTACTGGGCCCATGAAGGGGATTACGCCTGGGCCAAGCAGGCCATCGAGGCCCATCCCGACTACTCGGTTATCCTGGTCACCCATAAGTACATCACCCGCTACGGTGAGCTGCAGGATGCCGATGCCGAAAAGTTCCGGGAGGAACTGGTGGAGCCCTATACCAATGTCAAGATGGTGCTCAACGGCCACGACCACGGCTCCAACGTCCACTATGAGGTCTTCGGCGAGGGCACCGAGCAGGAGCACGCCGTCTGGAGCGTGGTGACCGACTACCAGCGGGCCCCCGAGGGCGGCGACGGCTGGCTGCGCAACATGCACATCGACCTGGAGAACAACCTGGTGTACTTCAATTCCTATTCTCCCATTACCGGTTCCGACGCCTTCGGCTTTGACCGGCAGCCGGTGACCGAAACCCCCGGCATGTACAAGGTCAACATGGAGGAATTTGTCCTGCCGGTGGACTTCGGCGGCACTTCTGCACGCACCCTGGAAACCAGCTCTTTAACCATGACCTGCGGGGAGGCCCAGCCGGTAGGCGAGCCCCAGAGCATCACGGGCAACCAGGAGGTCAGCGTGGAGATGGAAGGCCTTGTGGACGGTATGGGCTACGAGTGGTTCGTGACCGTAACCGACCAGGCTGGCCACACCGTCCAGAGCGACGTCATGTACTTCGAGGTAAAGCCCGCGGACACAGCGGCCCTGACCGAGACCATCGCTGCGGCCGAGGCACTGGATCTCACCTTCTACGAGGATGCCGGCAAAGAGGAATTCCAGGCGGCCCTGGATGCGGCCCGCACCTTAATCGACGGGAAAGACTTGCAGCAGAAGACGATAGACGAAGCTACTGACCGGTTGCAGAAGGCAATGGATGCCTTGGTTCTGAAGCCGGTGGACAAGAGCGGACTGCAGTCCCTGGTAGATGAGGCCAATGCTCTGGATCTGACCCTTTATGAGGATACCGGCAAGGAGGAATTCCAGGCAGCCCTGGCGGAAGCCGAACAGATTCTGATTCTGACCGAGGCCGACCAGCAGACGGTCAATGCCTCTGTAGAACGCCTGCAGGCGGCGATAGATGCCCTGAAGCTTTCGGTTGTCAAGGGCGATTTGGACGGAGATAAAGAGATTACCATTGCGGATGTGATGGAGCTCTGCAAGGTTATGGCGAGAGAGTCCGCCGGTACCGATCCCACAGAGGAAGAGCTGGCCTGCGGCAATCTGGATGGAGATTTAATCATTACCATCGCCGATGTGATGGAACTTTGCAAGATGCTGGCACGCAACGGCTGATAAGGCCCTGCAAAAGAACAGCCCGCCCGGCTATATGCCGGGCGGGCTTACGCTTTAAGCAGCCTTGGTGAAATGGCCCCAGCGCAGCGGGATTTAGCTGGGGGAGAGCTACGCGTACCGAGTCGAAAGCAGGCCCATGCAGACGGGCCATTTCGTGGAATGCCCATCTGTTTACAGGTTGTGGGGTGAGTAATGCAAACGTTAAAGCGTTCGGTACTTTCCAAAGGCCTTCCAAAACCACGTTTTTTAGGAATTGCACAATCTCTGGGCCTTGCCGGGGCTCTGACTGGAATCGCAATCTATGCAGTCAATAAAGGAGTGATCAAATTTTCGCCAACGCGGGCGCCTTGTCCAGTATATAGTCCCGAAATGCCCGTACGGCCAGGGGCATGTATCGGCTTTCATCCCAAAAAAGGCAGGTAGTCCGATGAAATCCCGCCTCGTCTACCGGCAGCAGGACCGCATCGCCCATAAGGCCTTTCCAGGAGCGGGCGGGCACAAAGGCCACCCCCATGCCGGCCGCCACGTACCGCCGCACAGAGAAGGGATCGTCGCAGGTGATGGCCGTTTGCAGGGGAATACCCTCCCGGCGGAACCAGGCCGCCGCCGTGCGGTACAGATAGGATTCGGGGGGCATGGAGATGAAACTCTCTCCCTCCAGATCGCGGATGTCTACGCCCTGCCGATGGGCCAGACGGTGGGCCTTGGGAACGGCCAGGCGAATCTCTTCTTCCACTAGCGGCACGCTTTTATCCATATTTATATAGGGACAGCGGGCGGCAATACACAGATCGCAGGTAAATTGAGGCCCTACATTATAGGTGTGGCTGATGGAGAAGGTAACCTTGGTATGCTGTTTGGCGAAATCGGCCACAAGGTCAATCATCAGATTTCGGTTTTCCAAAACCAACAGACTGATACGGCCGGACAACTCACCGACCCCCTCCTGCAGCGCGTCGGCCCCGCTTTCCAGTTCGTTGAGCGCCCTTTCGGCATATTGGAGAAACAGCGCGCCCTTTTCGTTCAAATGAAGCCGGTTGCCCTGCCGGTCAAACAGTCGGGTTCCCAAATCCCTTTCCAGCCGGGATATGGTCTGGGACATGGCGGGCTGGGGTACGCCGTAGCGTTTGGCGGCGTGGGTGATATTTTCCAGGTGGGCCACGGTAACAAAATATTGTAATTGCAGAAGTTCCATTCTTTATTCACCTCTGCTCGTATTATAGCTTCTCTGTACATATAAATCAATATATACCCGGCATAATACCTCGTGTATTTTACAGCCCTTATGGCTGCTGCTACAATGAATGGGTATATAGGGACCGAAAGGACGGCGGATGAAATGGAAAAGAAGGGCCCGATACGCATCACCTGCGCAGGCGCCAGCATTGTGCAGGGGTGCGGCGCGTCGGATGAGGAGAAATATTCCTGGCCCGGGTATCTTTCCCGGCTGTTGGGAGATGAATATGCCGTGTGCAATGCGGGGTCGGGCGGCGCTACCGCCACCAAGGCGGAGCACGGCAGCGCCGGTTCCTATTGGGACCGGGGCGAGCTGCGGAAGGGGATGGATTTTGCCCCCCATGTGGTGACCATCCTCTTGGGCGGGAACGACGCTTTCCAGCGGGACAATATTACGCCGAAGGCCTTTCGAGAGGACTATACGGCCTTGGTGCGGGCCTATCAGGCCCTGCCTACCCACCCGCAGGTGATTTTGATCGAGCAGACCGCCTGCCATAACGGGGACGGTCGGCAGGAATGGGTACATACCTATGCCAACCCCATTGTCCGGCAGATCGGCGAGGAGTTGGGACTCAAGGTCATCCCCCTGGAGCAGCCCACCTGGGACAATCCGCAGTGGCACGCGGAGGATAGGCTGCACTTTACCGACGCGGGATACAGCGAAATCGCCCGGATCATTGCGGAATATCTGCTGCGTTATATAGAGAAGAAATAGAACGGATCAAGCGGCCGCTGCGTTTTTCGCGGGGGCCGCTTTCCCATAGGAACAGGAGTAATACTGTTTACGGTATTGTTGTGATTGCACAACCATATTTAATATAATATACAAATGGATACACAAACATATATTTTACACAAAACGAGAGACCTGATAAAATAAACTTTGGAAAGGATGATAATGTGGCAGGTATAACAGAAGCGATCATGCTCATATGTTTTGGAATTTCCTGGCCGATTTCGGCCTATAAATCCTTTAAATCCCGGCAGACAGGAGGTAAAAGCCTTCTGTTTTTAATTCTCATCGATGTGGGGTACGTGGTCGGGTTGGTGGGAAAAATTCTGTACCGGCCGGACTATGTTATCGTCGTATACTGTATCAACCTTTTTTTCGTATCCCTGGATTTGGCGCTTTACTTCCGCAATCGGCGATTGGAGAAGCGACAGGCCGCGGGGACGCAGGGAAAGGTAAACCAGAAATTGCAGGAGGTATAGCGAGATGAAGAAAGCAGCACGCAAACCTATTGCGCTGGCCCTTTCGGCCCTGATGCTGGCAACCACCATGTTTTCGGCCGGCGTGACGCCCCTGACCGGATGGGCGGAAGAAGGGGAGACCGTGCAGGTCAATCCTTTGGAGGTCAATTCTCAGCAGCCCAAGTATCTGAAGGGCGACGTAACGGTATGGGTCAAGCTGGATTCCATGCAGGGGAATTTTGAGGACTCCAACGGCTTCACCAAGGCGGGGCTGTTTGACAACAAAAAAGAGACCGGCGGTTGGACCCAGGACATGAGCGGAAGCAATCTGATTTCCGAGAGCAATCCCGCCTGGTTCTCCTTTATGCTGGAAAAGGCGCAGCCCAGCCGTTCCTCCATGGAGAGCGTGATTACAACCTATTCCATGGTATCGGTCAACAACACTTCCATGGGTGATGAGGCCAAGAACAAGACCCGTGACCCCAGAGACTGGAAGTTTTTTGGCTCCAAAGATGGAAAAGACTGGGTGTTGCTGGATACCCAGGTAAACCAGGAGTTTAAAGAGCGGGGCGAGCAGAAGGTATACACCTTTGAAAATACCGAAAGCTACGCCTATTATAAGCTGGAAGTTACCCAGAACTGGGGCCAGGACGGCACGGGCAACAACGTGCGCACCGGCCTGGCGGATTTCCGCATCGGCACCGGCAAGGACATCGACCTTGCAAGTGAGGCCGGCATGTATTGGAACGCGGGCGCCGAATGGGCCGCCGCGGCAACGGAGGAAGAAAAGGCCGAAACCATGCAGGCCTTCAGCACTGAGTATAACCGGCAGCTGGATCTGTATAATTATTGCATCGGTGTCAGCGGACGGGTACACAACCAGAGCGCAACCACCGGCGTGCAGTGCGAGAGCCTGTTGTCCGACAATGTCACCAGCCCCTGGGGCGACGATCGGCATTGGGCGCAGATGAGCGCGCCCTTCTCGGGCATGGCCTTTACCGTAAAGGGGTATATGGCCAAGTCCCAGCCGGATAGCAACAGCGGCGCGGCCCTAGGTAACCAGGTGGCCCTGGAGGATGAGGACGGGACGGTTTGGTACTATCAGACCTTCCGCAACCAGACCTGGAAGCTGAAGGCCGACGGCAGCCAGACCGCTCCGGAGAAGATCAATGTGGGCGTAGGCACCGGCGCGGCCAGTGCCGACCTGAAGGAAGCCATGGAATACGCCTATGCGGAAAGCGCCTGGAATCTCATGAACCCCGGCTATAACGACGGCAAACAGGTGCAGACCGAGGACAATGTGACCTATCAAGTGTTCTATGGCTACGACTCCACCGGTAAGGAAGGAGATAAGACCGGGGTTAGCTATATCGCGGGCTTAACCTCGGGTGTGGCCGGCGCCTATGTGATCTCGGATGAGATTTTCAACGCCTGGCAGAAGACCTGGGCGGACGGAAAGAAGTTTGCCGCCTCGGGCGCGCCTATCAGCGCCGCCGAGGCCGACAATAACGGCGACCTGCGCCAGACCTTTGAAAACATGATCTTTGTGCAGGATAAGGAGACCGGCGAGGTGAAGACCTATACCAACGATTCGGCGATCACCGACTTTAGCTTAGGCGAAGGTGTCGAGGTTGTGCGTAGCACCGAGACCACCATTTCCGCCTCGGAGAAGAAGCTGACCTTTATCGTTAAGGACGGCACCGACCTTACGAGCCTTGCCCCCACCTACACCTGTAAGGAGGGCGCCGAGCCGGCATCCGGCACGGCGCGGGATTTTTCGAATTCCTTTGAAAATCCCCTTGTCTACTCCAACCCCATGAACACCTTATATGTAACGGTTATGACCGAGAGCCAGAGTGTGGAGTCCGACGCGTCTGTCCAGCTCCTCAAGGCCCGTCTGGACCTGCTCCCCGAGACCGACAAGATTGCCAAGACCCATCGCTCCCTGATCGTGCTGGCCAAGGCGGAGTACAATTCGCTGGACGATACCCAGAAGATGCTGTTGGGCGACGCATATGCCCAGAAGCTGGAGGAGGCCGAAAAGGCCCTGCTGGCACAGGAGAAGGACCACAAGCTCCGCATTCTCTGCGTGGGTTCCAGCACCACCGAGGGTGTAGGATCCTCCAATTCCAATTTGTATTCCTATCCCGCCCAGCTCCAGACCCTGCTGGGCAAGGAGGGATACGAGGTCATCAATAAGGGCGTGGGCGGCACCACCGTGGCGGACAAGGGAGGTCGCCCCTACCGCCAGGAGGCCCGTTACCGGGAGAGTCTGACCTGTAATCCCGACCTGGTGCTCATGTTTGTGGGCTCCAACGACGCTGATTCCGGCGCGTGGTACCGGACCGACATCGATTATCCGGCTAATTTCCGGGAGAGCTACATCGCTCTGATGAACGATTACCTAAGCCTGGACAGCCAGCCTACCGTGGTGGTTACCTATCCCTATCGCACCGACGGCTGGGCCGGTCGGGACGAGATTGTGCCCAATGTAATCATCCCCATGCTGAACGAAATAGCGGCCGAGTATGATTGTCCCATCCTGGACCTGTATGAGCCCACCAATTTCGGCCAGATCGCTGACAATTTCCGGGATCTCATGCCCGACGGTCTGCACCCCAACGATCAGGGCTACGCCTATATTGCGGCGGCCGCCCATGATTTTGTATCCAGCTACAGCGAAGCCAATTTGGCCGAGCTGAAGGCGGGGGATACGGCCATCCAACTGACCGACCGCATCTATGACTACGGCTTCCAGGTGTCCGGCGATACCCTGCCCACCGTCACCGCCAAGGCCGCCGATCCGGAGGCCGAGGTGACCATCACCCAGGCGTCCGCCGATAAGCCTTACGCCGAAATCTTTGTGGAGGCAGAAAAGTATACCGCCTATTACCGGTTGACCTTTGTGACCGATCCGGCGGATATGGCCGGCCAGGAGCTGGCCGCCGACATCGCTGCCACGGGACAGGTGAACTATGAGAACCTGGAGGAATTTAAAGAGTTGCGCACCCGCCTGGATGCGCTGACCATCCAGCAGAAGGCTCACGTGCTCAATGAGAGCGAGCTGAAGGTGGCCGAATTGACCGTGAATGAGCTGTCGGTCAACTACGAGGCTGTAAAGCCGGTTATCGAAAAAATAGAGGCTGTCAAGGATTATAACGATCCCAGCCAGACGGCTGCCGTGCGGGAAGCCCGCGCCGCCTATCAGACCCTGACCGCCGATCAGCAGGCGCTGGTGAGCAACATCGATCTGCTCATCGCCGCTGAGGCAAAGGTCCCCACGGTAGACCCCGTATACTATGCCACCGAGCTTCTGGAGAAGCTGGGCGACAGCGCTTCTTACCGGGATGCGCCGGTGGTCCGGGAAGCGGTCCCCTTCATCGAGGGCATGGCGGCTGCGGATAAGGCCAAGCTGGATACCGATCTGCTGGATAAGCTGGAGGCGGCCGAGGCTGCGGTAGCCAAGTCCGCTGACAACTTTAATGTTACCATCAACGAATCCACCTGGAGAAGCAGCGGCTACACCGAGACCCCCTGGATGCATAACGTATCCGCCGCGGATAAAAGGGCTACCGCCGAGGCCATGGCCGACGAGCTCAAGTACGAATATGTGGTGAACGGCTACGCCCTGGGACGTACCAGCGGCAGCTACAATATAGACGCCGGCTGGGGCGAGATGGTCCTCATCCAGATTGATGGGGAAAACGGCACGGTTCCCACCGATAACGTTACCCGTCCCTGGGCGGATCAGCCCCAACGCTACTGGTCTATGCTTACCGCTCCTTTCGTAGGCATGAGTTTCTCGCAGAAAGGTTACTTTGCCACCGGTGGGACCGGTGAGGCGTTGCTTGGCAACTCCTTTGCCTACCAGGGCAAGGTGTACCAGGTGTTCTGGGACGCCGTGCGCAGCCATGACGATGTTCCTCTGGACAAGAGCCGTGCGGTGGAAGTCAGCAGCATCCGCAACTTCCCTGGTTCCAGCGACAAGAATGCCGATCTGACCAACAATACCTTCCGGTATGCCTATGCTTCCTACAGCCAGGCCAATAAGTGGGAGAACGGCACGTTGGGTATTCCCGCCGGCTATGCCGTCTCGGACGAGGCCAGCGGCGTGATTTACCAGGCCTTTGAAGGCCCCGAAGGTACAGCGTATATCGCCGGCGCGGCCGATGATATTGCCAAGGCCGACCCGAACGGCGGTCATCCGGAGGGCGCCTACGGCATCCCCGCCGTCATCGCCGACGCGCTGGCCGAGGAAGGGGATACTCCCGCCGCTATCTTTGCCACGATGGGCGCACCTGTATCCGACGTCTCTTTCCAGGGAGACACGGCGGTACAGCAGTTTGAAAAGCTGGATATCACGGTAAAGGCCGACGGCAGTTACACCCTGACGCCTCATGTGGATCAAAGCCTGGAGGATGCCGAAGAAGCGGTACAGGCGGCTGTGGAGGCTATCGCTGCAACCAACGCCACCACGGCGGATGACATTTTGGCGGCGGCTGAGACGGTCATCACCAATAAGGATATTGCCGCCGAGGTTGCATCCTTTGAAAAGACCGAGGCTATCGCCGGACAGAATGGCTCGATCCAGGCTGTGATTACCCTGACGCTGGGTGATCAGACCGCGCAGGTGACGGTGGAGCTGACCATCGAAAAGCTGCCGGAGGAGATCGTCCCCGGCGATCTGGACAAGGACGGAGAGGTGACCATTGCGGACGTGATGGAGGCCTGCAAGGTGATGGCCAGGGAGTCTGCCGGAACCGATCCCACCGATGATGAGATCGAGCGCGGCGATCTGGATGGCGACGGGGAGATCACCATCGCCGATGTGATGGAAATCTGCAAAATCCTTGCGCGCCAGGGCTGATCTGTGCTTTTAAAGCCCCCACAGGCCTTGGATGGGTTTGGACAGTGCACGCAAATAGGGAAAATGTAGAATAAGCAACACCCCCTGAAGTAGGAAAATGGCACTACTTCAGGGGGCGCTTCATTTGCATAGGCGTTTTCTGGTTTTTACCAGGGTAATCTGGCGTTGGATGACTAAGGAATTGTCCGAATTTCCGTTTTCGGGACACTGTTCAAACAGGTTGAAAAGATGAAGCGACCGATTCCATATGAGGTTTTTGGATGCGGAAAGCCGACCAAACCGACGAATATAGTGTCCGTCAAATAAATCCTATTTACAGAAAACGTGTTTGCCGATGGTTTTTACTACGGGGCGGGAACGAATCCATTGGTTAGTTGCGGTACTGGGATTATAATAGTATATGGCGCCGCCGGTGGGATCCCAGCCGTTTAAAGCGTCCCGAGCAGCCTTATACGCGCTGTCGGCCACCGGTTGGTTAAATTGGCCGTCCACGATAGCGGTAAAGGCGCCCTTTTGATAGACCACCCCGGCCAGCGTATCGGGGAAGGAGGGGTGCTGGATGCGATTCATAATGACGGCGCCCACGGCCACCTGCCCGGTATAAGGTTCTCCCCTGGCTTCGGCGGAGATTATGCGGGCCAACAGGTTATAGTCGGCCGAGGATGCGTTGCTTGAGGTCTGGGCCACGCCGGTAGGCAGGCCTAGCTTTTCCAGGGTTTTAGGACCGGCGATGCCGTCGGCTGTCAGCCCGTGCTTGCGCTGGAAGTATTTTACCCCTTCTCGGGTTTTGGTACCAAATATGCCGTCCACCGGTCCGTTCATATATCCCCAGTCTCGCAGGCGCGTTTGGATTTTTCGGACCTCCTCTCCCCGGGACCCCATTTTGGACAGGGCTTCTACCTGGTATCCAAATCCAACCATATGCAGCGCAAGTAGCAATCCCATGAGCCCTGAGAAAATCCGCATTCGCTTGCTTATTTTCTTTCGCATAATATTCTGTCCTTTCCGGTGCGATTAGTTAGCTTACATTTAAGATTTCCCCAATCAACCTGTTTTATCCATTGTCCATTTTTAATGACAGGAAATTCACTCTATTAAGTTCGAAATTTTTTGAAAAAAAGGGGGTTGACATTTGGACCAAGGTTTGGTATTATAATCAGGCGCTTTGATGAAGGGCTAGTCCGGCGGTTCATTGAATTGCTAAGGATAAAGCTTGAAATCTGTGCAACAGGACCTTGGAAATTAAACAACGAAGAGATAGGACCCGAAAGATTCCAGAGAGGGACTGGTCGGAGATGG
>DXVY01000001.1:3725-46603 GCA_019417145.1 Clostridiales bacterium | reverse complement strand
CGGTGATATACGGCCCGGCGCAGGTGCTGCTCCACCAGTTGGAAAAGGAGCATTTCGGCCGGGCGGAGGGGAACAGCGAGGACATGCTGCTCGCCTGCGACCTGCTGGTACTCGACGATCTGGGGGCGGAATTCGCCAGCCCCTTCTATGTCTCCTGCTTATACAACCTCATCAACACCCGGATGCTGGAGGGGCGCACCATTATCCTGAGCACCAACCTCAACCAGAACCAGCTCAAGGAGCGGTACGGCGACCAGATTACCTCCCGAATCACCGGCACCTTCGTACCGCTGCTTTTTATGGGGCGGGATATCCGGCAGCAGAAGCGGCAGGAGAAGCTGTAGGGGCGCAATTGATTACAAACCTGTAGGTTTTCTTGACAGGCGGGCTGGAAATGAGTACAATGCGGTATGGAAGCCAACAGCGGGAGCAAGAGCGGCCCGCGTCAACCCGTGGGGAGTATGGCCGGCCGCGGACGCCGGCTTACATAACGGGTGGGCGTGAGCGGCTGCATAGGCTCCCCGGAAGAAAGGACATGGATGCGCAATGGCCAACACACATCCCTATTGCATGGGCTGCATGAATCCCCTGCCCGAGGGGCGGGCGGAATGCGGCATCTGCGGCTATCCGGTGGACAAGCAAAACCCGCCTCTGTATCTGCCGGCCGGCACTGTGCTTTCCGACCGGTATCTGGTAGGACGCGTGCTTTACGCGGGCGGCGATCTCGCAGAATACATCGGGCTGGACCAGGTGTCCAAGTCGCCCATCGTGATTCGGGAGTTCCTGCCCGACACCTTATGCACCCGGGGAGACGCCGGGGAGCTGCAGATTCTCGGCGGATGCGAGAACACCTTCGCCGATTATCTCGGCAAGTTCCGCAGCCACGCGCGGGCGCTGGCCCGGATGCGGGATCTGCCGTCCGTCATTCCGCTGTACGACATTTTCGAGCAGAACCATACGGCCTACACGGTGGCTGAATACTGCGAGGGTATTTCCCTGGAGACCCGACTGGCCCAGGCGGGCGGGCGGCTGCGCTGGGACGAGGTGCGTCCGCTGTTCATGACGCTGATGACCTCGCTGACCTCCCTGCACGCGGCGGGGATTCTGCATCTGGGCATCAGCCCGGAGAACATCCTCATCGGCACCGACGGAAAGTTCCGGCTGCGGGGCTTCTCCATCGCCGAGGCCCGGCAGGTCAGCACCGATCTCAAGCCCCAGCTGCTGGCCGGGTATTCCGCGCCGGAGCAATACGGCTTTGACCAGACCTGCACCGCGTCGGCCGACGTATACGCCATGGCGGCCACGATTTTCCGTACCGTCACCGGCAACCCGCCGCCTGAGGGGCCGGCCCGCGCCAAGAATTCGGCCGACCTGTTCGTGCCGGCCGATGTGGCGGACAGCCTGCCGGACAATGTGGCGGTGGCTCTGTTCAACGGCTTGCAGGTGGATCCGGAGGTCCGGACGGCCAGCATGGCGGCCCTGCGGGATCAGCTATCCGCCGCGCCAGCGGTCAGCGCCCTGCGGCAGGACGCGGACAAGGAGCCGGTGCACACCGCGCCCGAGCCGGCCCCGCAGCCGGAGGAGCCGGAGGAAAAGCCGAAGAATCCCCGCACCAAGTACGCGGTGTTGATTGTGGTGGCGGTGTTTGTAGTGCTGCTCCTCTTCGCGGGGGGCGTGCTGTTGATTCTCTCCGATTCCCTGTTCGGCGACGACAGCTCCTCGGAGGTATCCACCGACGGACTGCCCACCATCTCCACCTCGCAGCAGGGTACTACCGCGCCGGTGGAGCATGAGAAGATGTACGCCGTGTCCGACGTAATGGGTAAGAATTACTACAAAGAGAAGGACAAGGAATTCAACGGAAAGATGAAGCTGGAGGTGGAGTATCTCGCCTACAGCGACAAGCCCAAGGGCACCATTCTCAGCCAGAATCCCCCCAACCAGGCCAGCAAGCCGGAGGGAACCATCATCAAAGTGGTCATCAGCGCGGGGCCGGAAAAGGTAACGGTGCCGGACGTGGCGGGCTGGAAGCAGGAGCACGCCCAGAAGCTGCTGGAGGCCCTCGGCTTCAAGGTGACGGTGGCCAAGGTGCAGGTGTCGCAGTTCGAGCGCGGGCTGGTGGAGGACACCGATCCGGTTGCGGGGTCATCCCTGGATTATGGTTCCGCCATCACGCTGCGGGTCAGCGACGTGGAGCCGACCACCACGACCGAGGCGACCACGGAAGCGACCACCACCACGACGAATTTCCTGGATAGATTTTGGTAATTAGCGCAAGGCGGCCCGGCTTACTGCCGGGCCGCCTTTTTTAACCATTTTTTGTCCGCTTGCATATACTGGGAATAAAACCGGCAGGGGAGGAAGTCGGATGTTCGTATTGGAGCTGTTTTTCAAAAGCCTGTTCATTCTGGGCATGGCCGTCTGCTGGGCGCTGTCCATGCTCGTGCTGTCCCTGATGCGGTGCTTCTGCTCACGGCGCTGACACTCCCCTGGCGAGCGGAAAGGCGGCAAACGGGATATGGGAACAGGTATGTGGCTGCTTGTGCTGTGGCTGTCCTCCGCCGTCAGCGCGGCGACGGGATTTCTGCTGTGCGCCTGTCTGCGGGCGGGAAAGAGACAAATGGTATGAAAAAGGCGATCTCCGGTGTCGGAGATCGCCTTTTTTATTTTTCCATGAATAGAACGCCCAGAGTATTGGGGCCGCAGTGAGAGGAAATGGTGCAGCCCGCGCGGGTGACGAAAAGCTCCTCAAACCGGGCGTATTTCTCCACCAGGGAACGCACTAAGGCGATCCGTTCCTCGGAAATGCCCGAATGGGTGATAAACGCCCGGCGGTACACGATGTCGGTCCGGCCTTCCAGCCGATCCTTCACATACTGCTCGAGGGCCTTTTCCAGGGAACCGCGGTATTTCTTGCCCACGCTCATGCAGCCGGAGGTGTTGTCCACCTCGATGCAGGGCTTCAAATGAAGCACGTTGGCCCCCAGCATCTGAAGCGCCGAGCAGCGGCCGCCTTTATAGAGGAACTCCAGAGTGTCGATGACAAAGCTGGCGTTGACCTTACCGGTCAGGGCCTGCACCTCCTCGGCGACCTGTTTAGCGGGCAGACCGGCGGCGATGCGTTCCGCCGCCTCGATGACCAAATGGCCGGAGCCGGTGGACAGGTTCCGTGAGTCAACGGCATAGACGCCGGGCAGCTCCTCAGCAGCCAGGCGGCAATTGTTATAGGTGGCGGAAAGGCCGGATCCCAGCGTAACATGAACCACCTCGTACCCCTTGTCCGTCCACTGTTTGAAAAACTCCACATATTCCGCGGTGTTGATGGCCGCGGTCTTGGGCAGCACCTTTTTCTCCTCGTATACCTGATAAATCTGGTCAGGAACCAAATCCACGCCGTCCCCATAGGTTTTGCCCTCCAGGATGACGTGGAACGGATAGTAGTTCACATGATAGCGTTCGACCAGCTCCGGGCCTAAATCGCAGGTGCTGTCCGCGCACAGGATAACCTTGTTCGCCAAAGAATCTCCTCCCTAACGTTAAACGACTGCCGGAAATCCTGTTTATCGTACCACAAATGTATGAATTTTTCAAGACGGGAGGAAAAACCGGTTAATTTCCAGCGGTTGTATCGGGGCACTGCCTTTTGTTTTTCCGCTGAAGCATCCATAGGCCCGCTGCGAAGGCCAGCAGCACGCCCAGAATACCGCAGGCCATATTCAGCAGGGTTTCGCCGGCGTCAAAATGCCGGCCGTCGATAAACTGCTTATGCCATTCGTCGAAAAAACCGCAGGCGGAGGTCAGCGCCATCGCCAACACCAGACTCGGCCACCGTTTGTTTGGCCGTAGGCGGCCCAGGGTGTTGGATGCGGCCGCATACGACAGGAGCCCGAGGACAAAGAACAAGCCGATGTGCGCGATTTTCCGGAGGACAATATGCACCTGGTCGACCTGCTGTTCCGTCGGCTGGCGGTAGAGGATCCCGGCGATTGTTTGCGCGAGGCCGCCGCTGGCTTTCGCTGTCTGCTCCCCATTCTGGGAGGACAGGAGGAAGATGGCGAGCATCCAAAGGAGGGTAATGAGGCAGAGGAGGAGAGGCCATTGTTTTCTGTTCAATAATACACTTCCTAATTTACGCGCCACTAAACTTTCAATATCTTTTTTATTCTCATCTTCCACTTTTGAGGAATTAATCTTTTCATTTTATCAGTACAATATTTTATACCTCGAGACTTCTTATACCATTTTTCTATTGCCTCATAACCTCCAGTTTTGTAAAGATCTAAAATCATACTACGTTTTTTGCTCTTAACACTGGGCCTGTTTAGCTGTGCATTTCCTCTGGCGGCTTTTTCATATTGAGACGATAGTAATTTTATACCGGGACATAATTCTTTCAGCATAATTCTCCCGTGATTCGTATTTACTATCATACATGAAATTCCCTTTTGTATATTCATGTTTTTCAAATATTCCGGGTGTTCCCTTTCAATGCCCCAAAAATCGCCTATCGTAAAATCCCCTACTCGATTTTCGTTGGCATATTTACAAGAATAACAGCTTTCCCTATAAATAGCTGATTCCAAAAAGAGGCTATAGTACGACGAATCACTGCATGGCAAGGATTTTGAAATAATTTTATTCTCTTTAACATATGTTATCTTGCCATTCAATCCCCAGCCGGCAGTTTTATCTCTGAATTCAAAACCAATCACCTGCCCTCCTAATTTCACGCACAGATCGGAAATATAATCCTGAAACATTTTTGAACTTGGGACTCCATGACAGATCAAATCCACCGTTAGCAAATTGTCATAAGTCTTTCCACGCAAATAGCCCTTTAATCCGTCAATTTGGCAGGGAGTTCCCGAAAAAAGCACCAGTCTTTCTTTGGCTAGTTCTTCTTTGGCCTTTATAAAACAATCCCCCATAAAACTTTGAACATATTTTGAGCCTTGCAACTTAGACAAATCTTTTAATTTATCAATCATAATATGTTTTGGAACGAGTTTTCCATTTTCTTGTTCCATGGAACAGCCAAAAACAACTCCTCCACGTTTTAAGACTTCTGTCGCGACAGCAGCAAAAACGCCGCCAGAGGCAGAGCCTTTTAGCAAAATTTCGTTCTCAGCTACTGCCGCATAGGTTTCTTTTATTTCCGGGATTTGAACTTCTTTCTGATAACCACAAACCTTTTTGCACAGCCCACACTCTACACATTTTTCTCCATCAATAAATGGGTACAAGAATCCACATTCATCCGGCTTCATTTCAATAGCCCGACAAGGGCATATATTCCTACAAGCCCCACAACCACAGCAGTCCGAATCTTTCATATATAGACTTCCTAGCATACTCAGTTCTCGCCTACTTTCCCATTCGTATTTAAACTTTTCAAACTACCAGTTCATATGATTTAGAAGCTTAATGAGCACTATTCTTTTTTAAATGGATAATTCTTTTCATCATCGGCATCCATGTATCTCTTAGTAGAAAAATTGCTCCTAGAAACAGTATAACTTGAATTCCAAGTCCAATGTAATTGTTTATATATATTACGGCAGATGAAATAAATAATATTATACTTCCAGCAATGAATTCAATATTATTTATTCTATATTTAATATACTTTCTAGTGTGAAGTAGTCTAAATAAAAACACTAAAATATAACTTATACAAGTGGCAATAGCCGCGCCGTTTACGCCTATCAAGGGAATTAAGATTAAATTTAAAATAATATTAAAGACGCCTCCAAACATACCAGAAAACAAATATCCAAAACTATCTTTATGAACCGTATAACTGGTAGCCATAAAGGTTCCTAGAGTCAAATAAACACAACCGATTATTAAAAACGGGGTATATTTCCATGCAGAATAAAAATCTGGTGAAACATATACTTTTAAAAACGGCTTTACAAAAGTCATCAAGCCAATTCCAATTAATAAGACTATTCCAATAAGAAATTTAAAGATGCGATTGTTGTATTCTTCTTCATCCTGTGCCCCCTCTTCTTTGATTGCGGAATAACTCCAAGCCTGGTTAAATATAGAAGTCAACGTTGAGACAAGCGTAGGCAGTTTATATGAAACAGCATAAATACCATTGGCCGCAATACTGACCATGCTTGATACCATAATTCGATCAGAAGAATTCATAATCCACCACATAAATGAATTTGGTATCAATACGACAGAGTATTTTGTCATATTAAACAAAAGCGTTTTACTAATTCTTTTAAGCCTAAATGATTTATACCCTTTTCCTACAATTAAAGCATACGCTGCAACAATTATATTAGACAGTATAAAGGCCAATAAATAACCCTCAATCCCCAAATTCAGAAACAATAAAAATGTGATATTAAATATCGCTATCAAGAGGGTATGAAGTATATTTCCTATAGAATATTGAAGTAGTAACTCTTTTCCTCTTAAATCACACAAGTACAACTGACTAGCCGCCAATGAAACAGTATAAAAATATGTTAAAACTTTATAATGTGAAATTTGATTAAATATACTGCATATTGGGAGGATTACTAATCCTAGTAAACACCCAAGCAGCAAAATATATGTACCAATTTGAGTTATTTGTTCTTTATCTGCGTTTTTATCTAACGCAAAACGCATAACCGATTCACAAATATTAATGGTAAAAATAGGTACGGCTACTGTACTTACTGTCGAAACTAAATCAATGGTACCATATTGAGCCGTACTTAATGTATTTGTATAAAGAGGAATCAAAAAAAACACTATTAATTTTGATCCTAAATTACCTAGAGTAAAAAGTAAAGTGTTTTTTATTAAATATTTATTTCTGCTGATTTCCATTTCTTCTCACTTTCACTTAAGAAACATTAATTGAGATTCTCCCTTAAATATGTTATTGAACGCTCCCTTTCTCTAGCTAGTATTTTATCAATCTCTGGCCTGTCTAAATTTTTATTAAGAACATTTTCAAGCTCATTTATATCTTGTAGTACGTGATCTTCAATCTTTAAACGGAAGGTTAAATCCATTAGTTTATTTCTGTTGCTTTCCCTAATAATTACAGCCATTTTCTTTCCAAACTTTGCCCCGAACAATGTTCCGTGAAACGTATCTGTTATTACACATTCGGCATTTTCAAAGGCTTTTAATATTTCAAACGGAGCAAGAACGGATTGTGATTGTATCCATTTCTGTTTACCGAAAGGAGCAATTGGAACTAAGTTATGATTCTCACAAAAATTTAAAATTGCCTTTATTGTTTTTCCCTCGGCTATTCTACCTTCATAAGAATATACAAGACAATAACGACTCGGCACTTTATTATTTAAATCAATACTTTGTATTTCCTTTGTAAAATCACCTATAGCAACTGGATCTAAATTATATTGGGGTTCCCTTCCAGTTAATGTGCGAACAAAACTGGCTGTGTTTTCATCACGAACCGATATGGCATTCAAATTTGACATTGCCGAAATAATCGCTGCTCTTAAATCCTCAGAAAGCGCTGCCTCAGTTGTGGCGCCACAACTGGCTGCATAGGTGATTACACTTTTAGAATTTGTTACTTCTCCAAACAACTGTGGAGCAAATCCCCATTTGGATTTTTGCAAACAATTAAACACTTCATCGCTTCCAATAACGCCAACATCATAAATAAAATCATCAACTTTTTTACAATCTATCCCCAACTCTGTCATTCTAAAGAAATCAAACATTCGTTTAGCTCTTAAATTTGAAAATTTATATTTTATCCTTAACATCTGTAAGGCTAACCAATTTTTATCATCTTTTTTATCCAATGTTAAATTATCACATTGGATATTTAATGTCTCATTTTCCCCTCTTTTAATGTCGATAAATTCCACTTGATGACCGAACTCTTCAATAATTTTTTTTAAAGCATAGGCCTGGAGAACAGATCCGTAATTGTTAACCCTCTGCATAGATAATATACATATTTTCACAACATTATCCTCCGTATTTCCTGCTCATTTACTACTTCCGTTTTACGAGCTCATTTTCTTCCACATTACAATTCCATCGAATTAAGCATAAGCCTAAGAGGAAAAACCAATTTAAAGAAACTTCAAAAATAGCGGCTATTATCATTCCATAAACAACAAGAGCTAAATAAAAAGTTTCAATATCTTTATTGGTTCGTTTAAAACAATAGTAAACAGTAAAAAGTAACGCGATAACACCTAAAAAGCCAAAATTTACAAACATTTCAAGTAGACCATTTTGAGCATTTGCATATATGCCGGTAAGATTTTTCATTAATTCATTACTATATCCATAGCCAACCCAAAAGCTTCCAGATATAACGTTTCGTAAATATTTACTATAAATTTCAAGCCGCCCTGTTATGGTATATGACTTTTGAAAATAATCGACCACTATTCTATTGACAAAATCAATTTTCAATATAGCTTCTAGCCATATTACAATGATCGCTGACAAAATCAATGCGATTATAATATATTTTTGATTAATGATATGAAGCTTTATTTTCTCTGGTAACAAGTACATTATAAACAATATTATTAGTGTAACCGTTGCCGTTGCACAGTCTATATAAAGGGAAAAGGATACGGAAAAAATAAATAAGAAACATAAAATTAATTTATTTCTTTTTTTATCCGTTTCATGTGAAGCCCCATATAAAGCAATAAGAAGTATAAATAGATACGCCGAGGTAAATTTATTTCCAAAAAGGTATGCTACTGTATTGCTGTTATTTTCCACTCCTACGATTGCAACAGAAAATACAGTTAATATACAATAAAGTAAATTCATTCTAAACATACTACTAATCAATTTTTGAGAATAGCCTTTATATTTACAGAGTTTTGCAAAAGTATATAAATCATAAAAAGTAAGAGCATATAGAATAGAATCGAGAAAATCTCGAATTTCATAGTTCCTATTAAAGATGGCAACAATTGCAGACAAAATTACACATGAAGCAAAAATTAATGAGCAATTAATTAATTTATTAAGTTTCATGTTTGTAATAACAAATATGAAAACACCAGCCAGTATTATTATTTTTGACGCTTGCCTTATTGCATCCGGCAAGAAATAGGGCTTAAAAACCGCAAAAAATAGTGCACATGAAATTAGACTGTAAATACTTATTTTATATTTATTCATCACGCAACCCTGAATTTAAATTATTTGCTATGTAATAAAGTTTCAAACTTAAAAAAAACAGTATAGCTTTGGCCTTATCCTTAGCAAAACAAGTTTTTTTCAAAGGATAGGATCTTACAATATTTTTTCTCTTCTCCTTTTCAAATAGTTTTCCCTCAGTCATTGCCTTCATATATAACATGGCAATATGATTGTTCATTAACTTGTATAATTGATGGTCTTCTATCTGCTCTAATAAACAATCAAGCTCTTTACAACTATTTATCAAATCTATCCCATTTTGTGTCTTGTCTTTTTTCCTTGTTATAGAATTATTGTGCCTTACATAATGATAATAAGCATAATCGGAAGTATAAATTGTTTCCGCCTTAATAACAACTTGGGGAGTCCAAAGCTCATCCTCATGAAATATGCCCACTTTAAAAAACAAGTTATTAGAAATTAAAAACTCCTTTTTATATACACCAAAACAAGCTGCTGCATATAACGCTCTCTGAGCTAATTCATTTTTGGCAAATTCAACACCACTGTATAAATGGTTTTTAACACTTTTATATCCATATCTCTTTTCAGTTGTGTTTTCATTTTCTTCATAAAATCCAAAATAAAGAACGTCAGGTTCATTCTGGTCTTGAACAATATTATATATTATGCTTATGGATCCTTCTTCAATATAATCGTCTGAATCTAAAAACAGAATATATTTACCATTCGCTTCCTTCAGGCCAATATTTCTAGTATCCGATAATCCAGAATTCTTATTTTTCTCGATAATCTTAACATTCACTCGATTTTCATAATCCTTCGCAATATTCAGTGAATTATCGGTTGAAGAATCATCAATCAATAACAATTCATAATCGTTTATGTCCTGGCTTAATACACTTTCAATACACTTTTGCAAGTATTTCTCCACATTATATATGGGTATTATTATGGATAATAACATTCTCGTTTCATCCTTTATTTTTATAGATGATATTTTTGTAACATCAAATCTAATTTTTACTTAGTTTTTAATTGGCATCTATATCTTTCCAAATAATACTTTTGGATCATGTTCGCTGTAGCGTCCATATCGAATCCAGCTTCTATCACATATTGCTGCAAGTTTGTATGACAAAAAGAATTTTGTGTTGCATCAACCGCCACTTCTGCCCATTTTCTTGCCCCATCCATAATATTTACACGATAAAATATAGGCGTAATCTCTATCTCTGGTGGTATTCCCTCTGAACCCACTACTGGGACACCTGCTGTCTGAGCTTCAACAGCTACAATCCCTAACCCTTCAAAAAGAGAAGGGAAAACAAACACATCCATTGCCTGATAAATTCGAGCCATATCTTTTCTATTACCCAAGAAAAGAACATTTTCTGTTAAACCCATATCGAAAACATCTTGCCTAATTTCCTGCTCTAAAGGTCCTTTGCCTACAAGAACTAAAACAGCATTTTTCTTTATTTTTTTTATCTGTGCAAAGACATCAATTAAAAACTTATGATTTTTTTCAGGGCATAATCTTCCTACATGTCCAACCACGAATTTATCATTTAACCCAAGTTCATCTCTCAAATCATTTCGAACAGCCATATTGGCAATAAATTTAGAAGAATCAATAGCATTATTCAATACTACATAATCTTTTCCCTTGAACAAGTATTTACCCGCTTCTTCTGAACAGGCCATAAAATCAGTTGCATGTACTAGGAATAATTTCTGCATCAATAATTTTATAAAATATTTCTTATCATGAACAATTCCATTGCTATGTGAATGAGCAATACGGACAGGAACACCTGCTTTCTGAGCTGTACGAAGACAAAAATACCCGATTGTATATGCATGTACGTGTACGATTTTATATTCGGTATGTTCCTTTAATATTTGATAAAGCTCTCTTTGAAATTTCATAACATTTAAATCTTTGCGCACAGATGTATAGTAGATTTTCCCTCCGAGTGCTGTGATCTCATCGTCATAAAATTGTTTGTCTGGATATTCCACAACAAAATCAAATTGCACTTTTGAACGATCTATTTTTCTGTAAATGCTCATTAAAAGGGCCTGCGTTCCTCCAGCTTCCATTCGCTGCAATATATGTAAAATTCGAATTGGCTCAATCATATCATCTTTCTCCTAACATATATTGTTTTAGTTTCTTCACCATTTTTTGGAGAATAAAACTTTTTACACGCTCTTTTATTCTCAATCCTACTTTTAACTTTTAAACAAATTCATCAATCTCAGAATAAAATTTATCACGTGCAGTATGTCTTAAAGTTGGATGCATTAAATTGTGCTGTTTAATTAAGATTTTTTCCAATGTAACAGAAATAACGTCTGCTTTAGCTTTCATCAGAATTTATGATTACTGACGAAACACCCAACGACGACTTTAGCTATTGTGTCCATTCAGAGCCTCCTAATTTCATTTTACTTGTTGCTTTAAATACTCATAAGTCCTTATACGTTCCTTATCAATAAGCGTATGCACTAAATCATAATCAATGGATTTGTTTTGTTTCTCAAAAACTTCATCAATGCTGAAAGCAATTCTTTCTAACAATCCCAATCTATCTAATAAATCTGTTAATTTTTCCTCATTTCCATAAGACGTACCAACACTTTTACGAACAAGTGTTATAAATTTCTGTTTTGTAATAACCGAAAAGATTGTGCCATGAAATGTATCTGTAATAACTTCTTCGGCATTAGCAAAATAAGCCAAAACTTCAAATGGAGAACAATTTACAAAGCGATCTGCACATTTTTGAACTCCACCTATTGCATATATTTTTAATCCCTTGTTCTTTGCGTATGCAGTAATTTTATCTGACTCTTCGTTTGAGATACGTCCAGAATAAGCATATAAAATCAAATATTTTTCTTTTGAATGAATTGTAGGTATTTTCTTGCATTTCCCGACATAGTCATATGCCAACACTGGATCAAGATGATAAACAACTTCTCTCCCTGTCAACTTATGTACCGTCCGTCCAGAATTTTCATCTCTCACAGATATGGTGTCGAATTTTCGCAATAAATCTCCTATTTCGCCAGTCTTATTGTACTCTTTAAGTTTTTCCACTGTTGTATTGCCAAAAGATGCCGCATAGGAAATCAGTTTATTAGCTTTATTATTTGCACCGAATAATTCAAGAGAATATCCTACATTTGGATTTTTTTGCACACAATTAAATACTTCATCACTTCCGATTACCAAAACATCCAGTTTCGGTGTATAATTCGGTTGAACTGTCAATCCCAGTAAATTAAAATATTTATTCGCAAATTGTTTTTTGTATAAAATAAATTGCAACTTTTGCTTCAACGGTGCATCATATCTTAATGCCTCAAATGTCTTATATACTTTTCCTAAAACACCTCTTTTATTTGCATCATTTGATTCGATCAAAGGCATTCCAACTCGATAATCCACAAATTGAACTTTATGCCCTTGCTCTTCAAGAAGTGTTTTAAGTGCATATGCTTGAAGAAAAGAACCATAATTTATTATCCTTTGCATAGATAGAATACCAACTTTAGCCATTTTGTTTTCTCCTGTTAGTTAATTCATTTACTATTTTTTCAAGTTCTTGATTAAATATCTGATTATTGCTCTTCAACCCAGAAGGCATACCGGCAATAACTTTATCATAGTTTTCAATAATGTTCTTCAATTCAGTTATCTCATTTATCGGAATAATTGTACCCATTCTTTCTGCAACCGCTTTAGCAAAATCCACTTGATGATCATTCACATGTTCATCGAACTTTTTTTGTCTAGGAACGACAATTGGTGTTTTCCCAATCTGCAGGGGCATAACAAAGCTGGCGGGCCCACCGTGGGTAATCACAATTCGGGCGTCCGCAACGTTTTGCACCATTTCTTTGTAGGGAAGCAGCTTGCTCCATACACAATACTTTGGTTCATATGTACTAAACCCTGTCTGCATAATGACTTCTTCAGTAATTATTCCATCTCTCTTTAAATTATCTATATACTCAATCAACCTGTTAAATGGCTGTTCATGCGTTCCAACTGTCACAAATATCATGACTCTATACCTCTCACTTAAAAAATGCTTCCTAGATTCACCGCTTTAGGATACACTTGCTTTTGTTCGTCCCACTGAACAATAAACTTGTCCACAATTGGATAAACCATTTTTCCAGTCATTGTCGGTTTATCTATGCGGTCAAACACCTCTATGTATATCAGCTTAGCCCCAAACAATTTACCTAAATAGAAGAATGGAACAGCGACGGCCGCGCCAGAAGATATAATAAGGTCCGGTTTTTCTCTTTTTAAGACTTTCCATGCCACAAATATATTTCTGATAAGATTTTTAATATTTCTATTCGTTGGATAATAACAAGGATACATCTTTTCACCTTCTAACAGACTACGAGCATCCTCCTTATCAAACGTAACCCAAAATCTCTCTTTATTTTGCCAGAATGGTTTTAGCATATATAAATGTGTTAAATGTCCCCCGCTTGAACCAACTAAGCAAACCTTCATAAAAATTTACCTCTTTTAATTTAGATGTTCGCCAAAGCAGACGAGTCAAAACTGTAACATTTATATTCAGCTGACTCTTACTCACTTTCTGAGTAAGAGTCAGGATCAAGCCTATTTCAAACGCGCCTAAAAGCCTGTGGCAGAATTTACTTGCAATCTGTACACAGGCTACACAGTAATAAAAGGAAGTATACATACTTAGTTCTGAGCATACACGGATATCGAAATTTTGTCAATAGTTTGGGAATTAAGTCGATAATAATTCTACCCAAAACCGGCGAATCTGAGAAGAAGTCAAGCTTTCGGCGAAAATTTTCTTTTCCTCTAACAAATGCTGGATCTGGTGGACGATTTCCACGAGGACGGCGCGGGTTTCGAATTCCTCCCGGGTGGCGGGCAGGCGGCTGTGTTGAAAGTGGGTGCGCACCTCCTTTAGCTCCTCCAGCAGGACGGCGGCGTTGTTGCATTCATGCAGAGAGTAGGCCGTCAGCTTCATGAAGTTGGCTACCACGTTGGCCTGATAGGGCACAACGGACAGGCGGGGTAAATCCCGGTAAATGGCCGAGAGGATCCGCCACTGGCGGCGGCGCAGCTCGACGTACTGCACGAAATAGCGGGTGTCGGAGGAGAAGCTGTTGTTCTGGTAGGCGCTGGCCCGGCGGTGAGCGGTTTCGAGCTGCTTGTCCAGCTCCTCCAGGCGCCGGCCCGCGTCGATGCCCGCAGAGCTGGCCACCACCCGCTCGGACAGCTCGATCAGGATTTCCCGGACAGTCTCGTCGATGCGCCGCTGGTCCGCCCGGATGGCGTCCAGCTCCCGCGGCATATACAGATTCATGACAATACCCATGACGATACCGATAGCCATCAGGATCAGCTCGTTAAGGACGGCGGACAGGGTCATGGCGCCGGCGCTCCAGAAATGCAGCACCAGGACGGTGCTCATGGACAAGCCGTCCATCAGGCCGAAAAGGTGGCACAGCAGCGCGAACACCAGCAGGAACACCCCCAGGGAGAGGACGGTATAGCCGGCTGTTGAAAATACTGCGAAGGATACGGCCAGGGCGGTAAGGAAGGCGCAGCTGCGCCTTCCCGCCAGGCGGAAGGTGTCCCGCCGGGTGTTCTGAATGCTCAGCAGGGTAATGGTCACGGCCGACGTAGCGTACCGCAGCCCCAGCAGAGAGGCCGCCGTATAGGCCAGACAGCAGCCCACCGCGATTTTTCCCGTTTTTATAAGTTCCGCCCGTCCCAGCCGCCGCACCGGCACGCCTCCCCACCGTCTGATTCTTTGCTGTTAGCGTGCGCCTTTTGACGGCGTTTAGTCATGGGCGTCCTCTTTTTATAAGGATCTGCTGCACACGGCATTCCTATAGGAAAGGGAGGAGAAAAAGCGCGGTTTTGCGTCTGTACAGACGCAAAATGCGGGCCACGCTTCATGTACCCACCGGCATAACGTGAACGCTATGATCGTGGTTTTTCAAGGGTGTTGCTAAATTATTCATTTTGGAGCACCTTCTTGTCGCATTTCGTCGAAGGGCTCGGGTTTGGCGGGATATCCAAAGAAAAAGGGCGGCCGTGGGGATCGACTGGATATTCTGCAATTTTGGCTTTTGTCCGGAAAAACGCCTGCACCAGATTTTTTTCGCTAAAGTCCTCCGTCTTGGGGGAAATGGATAAAGTTCGGCGGATCGACAAAATCTCCTATATTGGATCCGTTTTTTTGATTCGCAGGGTGTATACTACAGACATACCAACAAAAGGAGGATGTCAAAATGAAAAAGATCACTGTCCGCTTATCCACGCTTATGGAGATTCTCACACAGATGAAACACGACAATGTGGACTTCGTCGAAATGGATCTCGTGGGGGATGCCGTGGATTGCGGCCAGATCTGTCCGGCGTTTGTCGAACTACTGGGCGTCCGGAAAACCTCCGACGCGTACATTGTCGATTACGGCTGCGTGGATGAAATCTCGCGGGAAGATTTAGCGAGCTGATCGCACGCGCTTCCGAACATATAAAGCAAGGCCCAGACTGCACCCCCCATGCAGTCTGGGCCTTTTTTATTGGCAGTCCTTGAGGAACCGGGTAAAAATTTCGGCGTGGAGAACTTCATCCCGGGCGATCCGGTTGAGCACGGCGGCGACGCAGGGATCCGGGATGTCACAGGCCGCCGTCCGGTAGAACTCGGCCGCTTTTTTCTCGTCGGTAATATTATTCAACAGGATCTGACGCACGTCGTGGGAGTAACAGACCATACTGCCGCTCCACCAGGCGCAGGATCCCCGCTGATCGCAGCTAAAGCGGGGATCAGCGCCGAGCAGCACGATGAGCTGTCCCAGCATATCCAGATGGTGCATTTCTACCTTGGCGATGCGGAAGACGGTTACAGCCAATTCCGGGCGGCAGGAGGCCAGGATCCAATGCTGGTATTCATAGCTCATGATAGCGGTCATCTCGCTTTTGGCGCCGGCCAACGCCTGGGAGAGGCGGCACGCCGCCTGGATATTGGGCCCCGTGACTTTCAGCGGCGGATAGGGCGCGGAATCAGCGACAGGAAAAGCCTCGGACGAGGGCTGCTTGTTCTGCATGGACGGTTTCCCCCTTAATCATTTGGGACATATATATGCCAACGCGATAAGGCCTAGACCCATGCAAAAAAGGACGAGTTTTGGCGGGGGTGGCGCGCATATCCGGGAAAAACCGCCAATATAGTAGTAGCAGAGCGACAACCGGGCGCAGGCCGTCCGGCATGGAAAGGCAGGTAAGGCGTATGTATGTCATCCTTCGCCGTAAGCACATCGCGGCGGCGCTTTGCAGCGCCCTGGCACTGGTGCTGGTACCGCTGGGGCTGGCCCAGCTGCCCGGCGAGCACGTGTCCGCGTCCAAGGCGGCGAACACCAACTGGGGGCTGAGCTTCCAGAAGGAGGGAGAGCCGCCGGTGGGCAACGCCTCCGCCGACTATCTCAAGCAATACGGGGCGTATTACCTGGGGGACACCTCCAAAAAGACCATCTATCTAACCTTCGACGCTGGGTATGAGAATGGTTACACCCCGGCCATCCTGGACGCGCTGAAAAAGCACAACGTCAAGGCCACCTTCTTCGTGGTGGGCAATTACATCCAGACCAGCCCCGATTTGGTCAAGCGGATGGCGGCCGAGGGGCACACGGTGGGCAACCACACCTTCCATCACCCGGACATGTCCAAGATATCCGACGCCGCCTCCTTCGGGCAGGAGATGCGGTCGCTGGAAAACCTGTATAAGGAGACCACGGGCCAGGACATGACCAAATTCTACCGGCCGCCCCAGGGCAAATACAGCGAGAGCAACCTGAAAATGGCGCAGGAGCTGGGCTATAAGACCTTTTTCTGGAGCCTGGCTTACGTGGACTGGTATGTGGATAAGCAGCCGACGGCCACCGAAGCCTTCAACAAGCTGCTGACCCGGATTCATCCGGGCGCCATTGTGCTGCTGCACAGCACGTCCAAAACCAACTCGGAAATTCTCGACGAGCTGCTGGGAAAATGGGAGGCCATGGGATATACCTTCGGCACCCTGGCGGATTTGTCATAGGGAACAGAAAGGCGCTGCGGACGTATCCGCGGCGCCTCAGCGTGTCGACAAAGTCGACACGCTGCTGGACGGGGATGCCGGATCGCGGCGGCTCGTTATACTCGCCTTGCTCCCTCTATCCCCGCCAGTACCACCCCTGCTCTTGAAAAATAGCGGAAACACATGTGTTTCCGCTATTTTTCGCCTATAAGGTGTGTTTGCGAGGCACATGTCCTCGCAAACACCGATCGGTAACCCGCCTCCGCTTTTTTCGTCTTCCGAATGGCGGATTCCCCTTCTTTGACAGGCTGAGGCGCTGCGGACGTATCCGCGGCGCCTTTCTGGCCTTCAGCTGTAAAACAGGGCGTAGGTTTCCATCGCGTCCATCACGGCGCGGGCGTTCTCCAGCGGCACGCCGGGATACCAGCCGTAAGTCATCATCAGTCCCCCGCGTTTCCCGCCGATTTTGGAAACCTCTTCCCGGATAAGTGCATCGATCTGCTCAGGCGTGCCCTTGGCGGTCACCAGCTGCCGATCAATGTCCAAATCCACACAAATCCGGCCGGCGAAGCGGGCGGCGATCCAGTCGATCCCGTTGACCAGATCCTGCAGGTTAATCACCTGAACGCCACCCTCGATCAGGTCGTCCGCCAACAAGCGGATATCCCCGTCGGAATGCATATGGACAATGACGCCGCGTTCCCTCGCGGGGCGCATCAGCCGCTGGTAAACCGGCTTGATGTACGTGCGGAAATGGGCGGGCGAGAGCATGGGGCCGACCTGCATGCCCAAATCCTCGGCATAGCCCATCCTCTCCACGCCCATGTCCAGGTACCGCCGGACAATTTCCATATTAAAGGCTTCCACCAGCTCGATCAGCTGAAAAATACGGGGATCCTCGTCCTGAAAATCGTACATCAGGTTTTCATAGCCCCGCAGATCGCATAGCTGCAGGAACGTGTGGCCGTGACGCAGGGCGCCGGCGGACAAGCCCCCGGCAGCCTTTTCGGCCTCCACCCGCGCCCTCTCGGCCTCCCAATCCACCGGGCCGATGCCCATGCAGACCGCCGGATCCGGCCCCCGGTAAGAGGCAAACGCCTCCCAATCCTCCAGCGGGTGCCGCACCACTGTGCCGGTGATGCCGTCGACGGTGGTGCGCCAGACGCAGCCGAAGTCGTCGGTAAAATCCGCACCCTTGCGGGCCACCAGCGGGTATTCCGGCACGTAACGGCCCGCCGGCCGCCGGAAGCCCGGAAACAGCAGCGAATGGGATTCCACCAGCTCGAAAATCGCATCCTGCGGATAGGCCTCCCAGCAGGAGGGGTTGATCACAAAATTCATGGGGATATAGTCGGGGGTTTCGAAACAGATGGCTCTGCGCATGTTGTCCATGACCGGCATCTCCTCTTCCCATAGGATTTCGGGCCGCGGCCCTTTTTATCATAACGCGGGAGACTGGGAAGAGATAGCCGTTTTTTTGCGGATTGGTACGGAAAATTTGCGATGTTCAGTATTGCTCATCCCGGCGCTGGCGGCGCAGGGCGCGGCGGCGCTGGCCCCCTTCCCATTCCGCCTTTTCCTCAGGCACAATGGTAAACAGGCCGGGGACGGGAACCGGGTTTTCCTCCTGATCGATGGCCACCAGCACCAGATAGGCCTGATTGATCAACGCTTTATCCCCGCCCAGATTTTCCACATACACATCCACCCGCACCTCCATGGAGGTGTTGCCCGTCCAGGTCATCTGCCCCACGAGCAGAACGGTGTCCCCGATATGAGCGGCGGCTTTAAACTGCAAGTTGTCCACGGCGGCGGTGGTGACGTTCACGCCGCTGTGCCGGCGGGCGACCACGGCGGCCACCACGTCGATCCATTCCATCAAACGGCCGCCGAACAGACGGCCGTCGCCGTTGCTGTGCCCGGGCAGCACGATCTGCACCTGCTCGGTGCGGGATTCCCCCACGGTTTTCATCGGACGCTTATCCATCGGCAGCCGCCTTCTTCCCTTTCATTTCCATTAGTATAGCACATTTTCCGGGCGCCAGTCACTCCGCATGGTTTCCATTCCCGGTATTTTCGGCTCCTCCGCTATTTTCGGACCGTTCCGACTTGAAATTTTCATTGAAAAGACGGAAGAAACATGCTATACTGGTGCAGTTAATGCTTCCCGCGCGCGCCGACGGAAAAATCACACGATAAACACACAACTTTTATAGACTGTTTACAACTGCCGCCGCCGGTTCCGATACAATGAAAACAGCGTGCGGACATAGGTAAACAGCCGCAAAACAGCGCGTTGGACAGGAGAGCTCTGCGGGGCTTGCCTGCGCGGATACTAACAGGAGGGATGGCAAAACCATGATCGAGGTACAAAACCTGACGAAGCGATATGGCGGGCACTGCGCCGTGAACCATATCAGCTTCACAGTGGAAGAGGGCGAAATCCTCGGGTTCCTGGGGCCGAACGGCGCGGGAAAATCCACTACCATGAACATTCTCACCGGCTATCTGTCGGCGTCGGAGGGCGTTGTGAAAATCAACGGCCACGACGTGCTGGAGGAGCCTAATGAGGCCAAGGCCAACATCGGCTACCTGCCGGAGCAGCCGCCGCTGTATCTGGACATGACGGTGCGCGAATATCTGGACTTCATGTACGATCTTAAGAAATGCGCCCTGCCCCGCGCCCAACATATCGCGGAGATCTGCCGGCTGATGAAAATCACCGACGTGTACGGACGGCTTATCAAGAACCTGTCCAAGGGCTACCGGCAGCGGGTCGGCTTCGCCCAGGCCCTCATCGGCAATCCGCCGGTACTGATTCTGGACGAGCCGACGGTGGGGCTCGACCCCAACCAGATCATCGAAATCCGCTCGCTCATCAAGAGCCTGGGCAAGCACCACACGGTGATCCTGTCCTCCCATATCCTGCCCGAAATCGAGGCGGTATGCGATCGGATCGTGGTCATCAACAAAGGCACCATCGTCGCCAACGACACGGCGGAAAACCTGTCCAAGCAGTATTCCAGCGATCGGCGTCTCCTGATGCGGGTGGCTGGGCCGGAAGCGGACGTTTCCGCGCTGATATCCCGCATCGACGGGGTGGACAATGTCGCCTCCATGGGCGAGCGGGAGCCGGGCGTCTGCGAATTCGCCGTCGAGGTGCGCGAGGGCGCGGACATCCGCCGCGACCTGTTCGACCGGCTGGCGAGCCGCAAATGGCCGCTCATGGGCCTGAAGAGCATGGAAATGACGCTGGAGGATATCTTTATCGCCCTGACCCGGGAGCGGGTGCCTCAGGGCATTCGAGGAGGGAAAAAGAAATGAGTGCCATCTTCAAGCGGGAGTTCAAAACCTTCTTCACCTCCCCCATCGGCTACTTTGTGCTGGCGGTGCTGTTCGGGTTTTCGGGCTTCTATTTCTTCGCAACCAACATGTACGCGGGCAGCGCGGATTTAAGCGGCGTGTTCGGCGGCCTGTTCACCATCGTGCTGCTGTTGGTGCTGCCGGTGCTGACCATGCGCCTGCTCAGCGACGACAAGCGGCAGCGCACCGACCAAGCCCTGCTCACCGCGCCGGTGAGCCTGACGGGCATCGCGCTGGGCAAATTTCTGGCGGCGCTGCTACTGTTCGCCATCGGCATTTCCATCACCCTGGTGTTCGCCGTCATCATCGCCTTTCAGGTGACTCCCGACTGGCTGGTGATTGTGGGCAACTACGTGGGGCTGCTGCTGCTGGGCGGCATGGTCATCGCCATCGGCCTGTTCATCTCCAGCCTGACGGAAAGCCAGTTCATCGCGGCGCTGGGCACCTTTGTGGTCTCCTTCGCCATGATCATGGTGGACAGCCTGGGGTCGGTGTTCTCCTCCGTCAAATGGATTACCTCGGTGGTGAATTTCATCTCGGTGTCCAGCCGGTACAGCGATTTCACCTCGGGGGTCATCAACTACGACAATGTGGTCTTTTTCTTGAGTTTACAAGCGCTGTTTGTGTTCCTGACCGTTCGGGTTCTGGATCGCAAGAGATGGAGCTGAGGGGAGGAATACCGACATGATAAAGGATAACGGATTTGAGAATACGTCCGGCAACGGCGAGCTGGAAGACGAACTGCTGGAGGCACTGAACAAAAAGGGCCTGCTGCCCACCGACGAGGAGGCCGCGGCCGACGGCGAGACGGCCGGCCAGGGCGAAGCCGCCGAGGAAGCCGGCCCGGGAGAGGACGCGGAGGATTCCGCGCAGCCGGAGGAGGAGTCCCTGGAGGAATTCCTGAGCGAGGACGCCGCCGAAGAGGAAGCGCCCGAGCAGGACGGCAAGGCCAAAGGCAAAAAGCCGAAAAAATCCAAAATGGACAGCCGCCGCTTCCGCTATGGCAGCATGGCGACGGCAATCACCGCTGTGGTGGCGGTGCTGGTGGTGGTGCTCAACGTGGTGGTCAGCCTGCTGGCCGACCGGTTCCCCATCAATATCGATTTGACGCAGAACAAGCTGTTCTCCCTGTCGGACAACAGTGTGGAAATCGCCAAAAGCATCAACAAGGACGTGCAGGTTATCGTCTTCGGCTCGGAGGACCTGTACAAGAACCCCAACATGGGCTCCGATTATTACCAGGTGGAGGCGCTGTACAAGGAAATCTACAAGGCGCTCCAGCAGTATACGTCCTATTCCGGCGGCAAGGTGACGGTCAAATACGAGGATCTCAACCTGAACCCGCAGCTGGCTACCCAGTACAATAAGTACGAGGTTACCTCCGGCGATATCCTCCTACTGTGCGGAGATCGCTATCAGAAGGCATCCTTTAACGACATGTACGAAATCAGCGGCGACGGCTATACCCAGGCGCAGACCGTGTCCTCCAAGGTGGAGGTGGCCCTGGCCTCCCGCATCAAGAACGTGATGCGGGACACGGTGCAGGTAATTACGGCCTTCGTGGGACACGAAGAGGACGAGGATACTGTCAGCGCCCTGAAATCCATTTACGAAGCCAACGGCTATGAGTTTAAAGAGCTGAATTTGGCCTCCTCGGAGGAGATTGACGCGAACACGGTGGCGGGCCTTATCGTGGGGCCCACCAAGGACTTCACCGCCGAGGAAATCGAACGGCTGCAGAAATGGCTGGACAACGACGGCAAGCTTGATCGCAACCTGATGGTGTTTGCCGACTTCCAGGCGGAATGCAAGAATCTGTACGAGTTTCTCAACGTGGAGTACGGCCTGGAAGTTACCGACAATCTCATTATGGAAACCAGCCTGACCCGTACGTTCCGCTACAGCGGCTACTACCCCTATGCGGACACGGCGGACACCGAATTCACCAAGGATTTGTCCGGCTCAGGCAATGTGCTGATCCCCCTGACCCGCCAGATTATCACCCATAAGGAAAACAACGCCGAGAACAGCCTGTACAACGTGCCCCTCATCACCTCCCCGGAAAGCGCCAAGCTGATGAAAATCAAGGACGCCACGGACGAAAACGCCAGCAGCGAGGACGACAAGTCCTTTGCGGCGGACGCTTACCCCATCAACGGCATGGCGGCGGCCGTCAAATGGACCTATGTGGACAACGAGCAGGTGAAGACCAACGTGATCCTCAGCGGCTCCTCGCAGATCATTCTGGCGGCCAGCCAGGCCAACGTCAAGAATGAAAACGTACTGATAAGCGCTCTGAACGCCATGACCGGCGTGGTGGACGACATCAACGTATCCACCAAGTCCCTGGAACGAGACACTATCACCTTCTCCGATTCCACCACCCTGATTGTGGGTCTGGGCGTCTTCACCGTGGGCATTCCGGTTATTATCCTGGTTATCTGCCTGGTGGTCTTCCTTAAAAGGAGGCATCTATGAGTAAGGGCAAGTCCATGAGCAAACGGACCCGCACGCTGATTCTGGCGTGCGTGGCCGTGGTGGCTCTGGGCGGGATCCTGACGGCTCTGTTGCTCATCCCGCCCAAGGAAAGCGCGTCCTCCTCCGAGGTATCCAGCGACCCCTCCATTTCGCTGCTGGATAAATCCAAGGGGGCGGACGACAAGACGGTGGACGATCCGGTCAAGACCATGACCGTCAAGCTGCAGGGGGAGGAATTCACCCTGGTGAAAAACAGCGACGGCGACATGGTGGTGGAGGCCTATAAGGATCTGCCCATCGGCACGAGCAACATCGACTATCTAATCAGCGCGGTCACCACCATCTCGGCCAGCAAAAAGCTGGGCGCGGTGGAAAATCCGGCGGATTTTGGCTTTGACAAGCCGCTGGCGACGGTGAATGTGACCTACCATGACGATTCCACCTACGCCTTCGAAATCGGCGCCAAGACACCGCTGGAGGACGGATATTATTATCGCGTCAAGGACAGCGGCGAGGTATACATCGTGGAAACCAGTCTGGGCGACGAGGTCTCCCAGGCATCCACCGCCTATATCGGAACCACCCTGATGACCGCGCCCACTAAAAACGACGACGACGAAAACGGCCAGGCGGTGCTGCGGGATATGGAGCTGAGCGGCACGGCCCGCAAGCAGACCTTCGCGTTCCGGCAAGTCACCTCCTCCGACACAAAAATGTCGCTGTATTCCTACATGCTGACCAAGCCATATCTGCGGGGCGTCAATTCCAACCTGGCCCAGACGCTGTCCACTTTCACCAGCCTGACGGCCAGCAGCGCTTTCAAGGCGTATCCCACCAAGGAGGATCTGACCAAGTACGGCTTTGACAAGCCCTACACGGTGGCCAAGCTGAACACGGCGATCTCTTCCACCAAGGACGATCCCAACGCCAGCTCCTCCGCTTCCTCCAGCACCTCGAGCGGCTCGAGCGAAACGCCGCAAATCACCTACTATTATAACGTGGCCGCCCATACCATCACGGTGGGGAACAAGGACGAGGACGGCAATTATTATGTGATGGCGGACGATATCCCGGTGATTTACCTGGTGTCCTCCTCCTCCATCTCCTCTTGGGTATCCCTCCAATACGACGACGTGGCGGATACCATGCTGTTCATGGAGAACATCGTCAATGTCAAGAGCATTTCCCTCACGGTGGACGGCAAGGAGACCCTGTTCGAGCTGAGCCATTACCCCGACAAAGAAGAATCGGACGATCAGCTGGTGGTGAAGGTGGGCGACAAGACCTATTCCACGCCCACCTTCCGGAGCCTGTACCAGATTCTGATGGGCGTGGCTCGCAATGGCTCGGCATCTGAAAAGCCCACCGGCACGCCGAGCGTGATCTTCAAGATGACCCTTAACGGAGAGGACGCCCCCTCCACGGTGGTCAATATGTACCAGACCTCGGCGAGCCTGTACACGGTGGTACAAAGCACCGGAGAAACCTACACCGTCAAGGCCAGCGCTGTCAACACGCTCAAGCAGCGTTTGACCGACTATCTGAACGGCAAGGATTTCGAAGCGTATTAAGCCAAAGAAGCCGGCACCCCAAAAGGGACGCCGGCTTCTTTGTATGGTTTTCCGTCGTTTATCGTTTGAGACGATAGGCCTTGGGGGTACAGCCGCAGACGGCGCGGAACTGGCGGCCGAAGCTGGAAGCCGAGTGGTACCCCACCTCCAGGCCGATATCCAGCACCGGCCTGGAGGTGCCCAGCAGCAGAGAACAGGCGGCGGAAATCCGCACCCGGTGGAGGTACTGCTGGGGAGACAGCCCCATCGCCTTCTGGAACCATTCCCGCAGGGTGGCGGGATGCAGGTAAAAGCGGCGGGCCAGACCTTCCACGGTCAGGTCGTCCCGGTATTCCCGGCTGATGGCCTGGATAACTGGGGCGAGGCGCTGCAGATAGGGACGGCGGGCGGACACGGAGGCTTCCTCCCCCGTCTGCCGGCAAAGCCGCGCGTGACGCAGAAGCAGGGCGGCCAGCAGGCCGCGGGCGCAGTCCTCCCCCTCCTCCCTTCTCTCCTCCAGCTCGGCAGCGGCCTCCCGCGCCAGATCGACCAGCCCATGATCCGCCGACAGGCAGGCGCGGGCCGGCGGGCCGTTCCAAGGCAGGCGGGCCAGAGCGCCCGTGTCCCCGCCGAACAGCCCCTGCGCGCGAAAGGTGATGAACAGCCAGCGACTGGCTGGCTCTCCTATGCTGCAGGCCTTATGGAGCTGGCCGGGATAAATCACGGTGGCGCAGGGAGCGGAAAAGGGAAGCACCTCCCCGTCAATGATGAAAATGCCCGCGCCCTCCCGGCAATAGCCCACCTCCAGCGCGTCGTGGTGGTGCAAATCCTGAATGGCGCCGGGCAGGGGCTGATTGACCGCCCAGTGGATAAGCCGCGGCTGGTCTCGGAACAGATCCTCAAAGGGGGCGTATTCGATGCGATACGCATCGGAAATGGCGCGATTCTGCATAGGATAACCCCGTTTCTGCGAAGAAATCATCGGAATAGCGGCGTATGCTAACAGTATACCGTATCATTCGGATTTGTAAAGGAGGAAACGGCTGTGCATTATGTGGATTTTGGCCCTCTGCGGGAGAGGCTGAACCGGACGGCGGATTTCGCCGCGCTGGCGGCGGAGTCCGGCAGCGGCAGAGAGGCGGAGGCAGCGGCGGACAGGCTGGAGGAGGCGCTGCGGCAGGCGGAGGCAGCTATTCGCGGACTGGATCCCGACCCGCTGCTGCGGGAACGGGAGCCGGATGCGTACGCCGCCATTCTCGCCCTGTGCGATGGGGGCAACGCGCCGAAGCGGCCGGAACGGCTCGAGGATCGGATGGCCGGGGCGGTGCTGGGCCGGTTCGCCGGCTGTACACTGGGGGTACCGGTAGAAAATTGGCCGGTGAAAAGCATGGAGGCGCTGGCCGCGGCCAGCGGCATGGCCTTCCCGCCGGAGGAATATTGGCGGCAGGTGGATCGTCCCTGGGACGTGCAGTACGGGGTGGACGCGAGACAGCGATACACCCGGGACGGCATGGACGGGGTGCCGGTGGACGACGACATCACCTATACCCTGCTGGGTCTGCTGATTTTGGAGGCCCACGGCTTCGATTTCACCACGGCGGACGTGGGGCGGATGTGGATCGAACGGCTTCCCTGCGCCTGCACGGCGGAGGATGTGGCGCTGCGCAACCTGAAGGCGGGCATTCCAGCGGCGGAGGCGGCGGACCGGGACAATCCCTTCTGCCAATGGATCGGCGCGGATATCCGGGCCGACGGGTTCGCCTACGCGGCGGCGGGTGATCCCCGGCTGGCGGCGGCGCTTGCCTATCGGGATGCGTATCTCAGCCATCGGCGCAACGGCATTTATGGGGAGATGTTCTTTGCGGCGGCGATTGCCGCGGCTTTTGTGACGGACGACCCGCTGGAGGCCGTCCGGGCGGGACTGCGGGAAATTCCCCGGGACTGCGCCCTGCACCGAGATGTGGAATGGGCGCTGGAGACAGGCGGGAAGATAACCGATTTCCGCCAGGCGCGGCGGCTGATCGACGAGCGGTTCGCGGGGATGCATCCGGTCCATACCAACAACAACGCCTGCCTGACCATCTTCGGCCTGTACCTTGGCCGGGGGGACTTCACCGCCACCATCGGCAACACGGTGGCCATGGGGCTGGACAACGACTGCACCGCCGCCACGGCGGGGAGCCTGCTGGGCGCGACGGTGGGCCGGGCGGGCATCGATCCCCGCTGGACGGCCGGGTTCCACGATCAGGTGCGCACCTACATGAGGGGGGCGCGGGTTTTCTCCATCCAGGACGTGGTCGCCCGGTTTGTCCGGCTGACGGAGAGCCGTTTTTGAAACCCATGATGCCAAGGGCGGACGCCCGGAAAGGACCGCTATGAAAATTCTGAACATGGGCTCGCTGAACATTGACTATGTATATCAGGTGGCGCATTTTGTGCAGCCCGGCGAGACCATCGCCTCTTTGGAATTGAACAAGGGCTGCGGAGGCAAAGGGCTCAATCAGTCGGTGGCTCTGGCCCGGGCCGGCGCGCGCACGGCCCACGCCGGCTGCGTCGGCAGGGACGGGCTGTTTCTGCTTCAGCAGCTGGAGGCAGAGGGGGTCGACATATCGGACGTCCGGGTAACGGACGCAGTGTCCGGCCACGCCATCATTCAGGTGGACGCCGCCGGGCAGAACGCCATCCTGCTGTATCCCGGCACCAACCACGCCCTGACGCGGGAGGATATCGCGGCGGCCTTGGCGGGCTGCGCGGCCGGCGACTGGCTGCTGGTGCAGAACGAGACCAACGGCTTGGAGGACCTCCTGCGGGGGGCGGCGGAACGAGGTGTGCGTATCGCTCTCAACCCCTCCCCCATCACCCCGGATCTGGCCGGGCTGCCGCTGGATTTGGTGGACTGTTTCCTGCTCAACGAAATCGAGGGGGCGGCTTTGTCCGGCGCACAGAGGCCCCAGGAAGTGCTGGACGGGCTGCGGGCCCGGTATCCCCGGGCGCAAATTGTCCTGACTCTGGGCGAAAACGGGGTGCGCTATTGGGACGGGAAGACCGTCTTCGCTCACCCCATCTTCCAGGTGCCGGTGGTGGACACCACGGCGGCGGGGGATACCTTCACGGGGTATTTTCTCGCCGGGCTGACCGAAGGCCTGCCCGCCCCAGACATTCTCCGGCTGGCCAGCGGTGCCGCCGCGTTGGCCGTTTCCCGCAAAGGGGCCGCCGCTTCCATCCCCACGCGGGAGGAAACGGAAAGCTTTTTAAGACAACAGGGATAAACCAAGCGTCCCGCCGTTTAGGTGCGCACCTTTTTAGAAGAAATGGCTTAGCGGAACGGGTTCCGCTAAGCCATTTCTTGCAAAGCGGCGGAACCCGGCTTGGATTCTCCGCTGATGGCGCGCCGCTTTCCGGCGGGACGCTTGGTTTTGCATTTTTTGCGGCAGGTTTTCCTCCGGCAAAAAAAGGGCGGGAAAATCCCGCCCTTTTTTTATTCGCTCTTGTCCTTATCCTTGTCTTTCCTGGGCTTTTCCCCATCCTCCTCGCTTTCCTCGGGAGGGGGCGGAGTCAGCTCCACATGCACCATTTCGATGCGCCGGTCGTCCATTTCCATGACGGTGAACGCCGCGTTTTCATAGGTCACGACAGGGTGTTCGTCCTCATCGGGGATGCGGCCCAGCTGATCCATCAGGAAGCCGGCGACGGTGTCGTAGTCCCCCTCGGGGAACCGGATATGCAGCAGCTCTCCGAGCTCCTCCATATCCAGGGAACCGTCGATTTCGAAGGAATTCTCGGAAATCCGGGTGACCTCCTCCTCCTCGTGGTCGAATTCATCCTGAATATTGCCCACGATGGACTCGAGCAGATCCTCCATGGTGACGATGCCGGCGACGCCGCCGTATTCATCCACCACCACGGCCATCTGGATATGTTTCTCGGTCATTTCGGAGAACAGCTCACCGCAGCGCTTGGTGCCGGGGACAAAATAAGTGTCCCGCACCAGATGGCGGATGGACACGTCCGCGGGAATTGCCTGGCCCACATAGGGGAGCAAATCCTTGATATACAGCACGCCGATGATGTGGTCGATGTCTTCCTCATAAACCGGCAGGCGGGAATATCCCTCGTCCACCCCAATACGCAGGGCCTCGTCAAGGCCGTCCTCCACCTCGAGAGCGGCGACGTCGGTGCGGGGGGTCATAATTTCCTCCGCCGTGATATCGTCAAACTCGAAGATGTTGTTGATCATGTCCTTCTGGCTGCCTTCGATGACGCCCTTCTCCTCGCCGACGTCCACCATCATGCGGATCTCTTCCTCGGTGACGTTTTCCTCGTCGGCGTGGGGATCCAGGCCGAACAGGCGGACCACCACGTTGGTGGAAACGCTCAGCAGCTTGACAAAAGGACGGCAGACCACCGCCACCACCCGCAAAATGCCGATGACGCGGAACGAGAGGGCCTCCGCCTTCTGCATGGCGATGCGCTTGGGGACCAGCTCGCCGAGCACCAGGGAAAAGTACGAGGTGATCAGCGTAATGAGCACCATGCTGACGCCCGATACGATCGATACGTAGGGCAGCAGCGTCGGGAATTTCTCCACGATCCACTGGGCCAGAGGCTCGGACATGGAGGAGGCGGCCGACGCCGCGGTCAGAAAGCCGGCCAGGGTGACGCCGATCTGGATGGTGGCCAAAAAGTTGGACGAGTCCTCGGTCAGCTTGAGAACCTGCCGGGCTTTTTTGTGTCCTTCCTCCGCCATTTTCTTCAGCTTGGTGTCGTTGAGCGAAATAATGGCGATTTCCGACGCGGCAAAAAAGGCGTTGAAAAAGATGAGGACGATCATCAGCAGGATTTGCCAGAGCAGATTACCCGTAGGAGCAGGGTCAGGCATGGGCGGTTATTTCCCCTTTCAGACGCGGCATGGCCGGCGTGGTAAAAATGTGGATTTCCGCGGCCGGCGGGGATGCGGACACCCCCGCCGAAGGACGGATTTTTTATATTACTAATACTACCGGCTTTTTGAGGGGTTGTCAACGGTTCGGCGAGGGACTTTCGGGGGGTGCGCGAGTAAAAAAGCCTGATACAGAGCGATTTTCCCCTCCATCGGGTCCGGAGACGAAATATCCCCGGTTTTTGCCGATTTGCGCGGGTTTTTAGAATGTTAATAAAATAACAGGAAAGAATTCACACAAAAACCGGCATTTTTTCTACGGGAAAAACTTTACACTCCAAACTAAAAGTGGTATCCTATAAGATAGTGTCCGCCGCAGGACCTCCGTCCTTTGCGGACAGGTTTTTTCATGTGAAAAATCCATTTCGCCCCAATTCACTATCCTGAAGGAGGACTTAACAAAATGGCAAGAAAGTTCAAAACCATGGATGGTAACAACGCCGCAGCCCATGTATCCTACGCCTTCACCGACGTTGCCGCCATCTACCCCATTACCCCCTCGTCGGTAATGGCCGAGGTCACCGATGTCTGGTCGGCCGCCGGGCAGAAAAACCTGTTCGGCCGTCCCGTGCAGGTCACCGAAATGCAGTCCGAGGCCGGCGCCGCCGGCGCCGTGCACGGCTCTCTGGAAGCGGGCGCGCTGACCACCACCTACACCGCCTCTCAGGGCCTGCTGCTCATGATCCCGAACATGTATAAAATCGCGGGCGAACTGCTGCCCAACGTGATCCATGTGTCGGCCCGCGCCCTCGCTTCTCACGCGCTGTCCATCTTTGGCGATCACTCCGATGTGTACGCCTGCCGCCAGACCGGCTATGCCATGCTGTGCTCCTCCAGCGTGCAGGAAGTCATGGATTTGGGCGCCGTCGCCCACCTGTCCACCCTGAAGGGCCGGGTGCCCTTCCTGCATTTCTTCGACGGTTTCCGCACCTCTCACGAGATTCAGAAAATTCAGGTGTGGGATCCGGAGGATCTCCGCGACCTGGTGGACTTCGAAGCGGTGGAGCGGTTCCGCGCGAGTGCGCTGAACCCGGAGCATCCCGTGCAGCGGGGCACCGCCCAGAACCCCGACATCTTCTTCCAGGCCCGCGAAGCCTGCAACACCTATTATGAAGCCATCCCCGGCGTGGTGGAAGAGTATATGAACGCGATCAACAAGAAGATCGGGTCCAACTACAAGCTGTTCAACTACCACGGCGCCCGGGACGCCAAGCACGTCATCATCGCCATGGGCTCGGTCAACGAGACCATCGAAGAGACGGTGGATCATCTCAATGCGGCCGGCGAAAAGGTCGGCCTCATCAAGGTGCGGCTGTATCGTCCCTTCTCCGTCAAGCACCTGCTGGCGGCCATCCCCTCCAGCGTGGAAGCCATCACCGTTCTCGATCGCACCAAGGAGCCCGGCTCCATCGGAGAGCCCCTGTTCCTGGACGTGTGCGCCGCCCTCAAGGGTACCAAGTACGAGACTGTTCCGGTGTACACCGGCCGCTACGGCCTGGGCTCCAAGGACACCACCCCCGGCCAGATCGTCGCCGTGTACCGCAACATGGAAGCCGCCCGCGGCAAGAAGCGGTTCACCATCGGCATCGAAGACGATGTGACCAAGCTGTCCCTGAAGGTCAAGGAGGATCTGGACACCACCCCGAAGGGTACCCGTTCCTGCAAGTTCTGGGGCCTGGGTTCCGACGGCACCGTGGGCGCCAACAAGAACTCCATCAAGATCATCGGCGACCACACCGATATGTATGCCCAGGGCTATTTCGCCTACGATTCCAAGAAGTCGGGCGGCGTGACCATTTCCCACCTGCGCTTCGGCAAAAAGCCGATCAAGTCCACCTACTTTGTCAACAAGGCGGATTTCGTGGCCTGCCACAATTCCTCCTATGTGGCTAAGTACGACATGGTTTCCGACGTCAAGCCGGGCGGCATCTTCCTGCTCAACTGCTCCTGGGACGGCGCGGAGCTGGACGCCCATCTGCCGGCGGCCATGAAGCGCTATATCGCCAAAAACGACATCAAGTTCTACACCATCGATGCCACCCATCTGGCCAAGGGCCTGGGCCTGGGCAACCGCACCAACACCATCCTGCAGGCCGCTTTCTTCAAGCTGGCCAAGGTCATCCCGGTGGAGGACGCGGTGCAGTTCATGAAAGACGCGGCCACTAAGTCCTATATGAAGAAGGGCGAGGCCATCGTCAAGATGAACCACGACGCCATCGAAACCGGCGTCAAGGAAGTCAAGAAGGTCAAGGTTCCCAAGGAATGGGCCAAGGCCGTGGACGCTGAGAAAGCCGTCGCCGCGGCGACCGGCCGTCCGGAAATCAAGGACTATATTGACAACATCCTGACCCCCATCAACGAGCAGCAGGGCGACAAGCTGCCGGTGTCCACCTTCCTGAAGGACGCGGACGGCACCGTGCCGCTGGGCAGCGCCGCCTATGAGAAGCGCGGCATCGCTGTGGATACCCCCTGCTGGCTGCCGGAAAACTGCATCCAGTGCAACTTCTGCTCCTATGTCTGCCCCCATGCGGTTATCCGTCCGGTCATTCTGAACGAGGAAGAAGTGGCCGCGGCTCCCGAAGGGATGAAGATGAAACCCGCCACCGGCCTGCCGGGCTACCAGTTCTCCATGACCGTGTCCGTGCTGGACTGCACCGGCTGCGGCAGCTGCGCCACTGTCTGCCCCGGCATGAAGGGCAACAAGGCCCTGGTCATGAAGCCGCTGGAGACCCAGCTGCCTGAGGAAGAGAAATTCCTGTACGGCTTCAACCTGCCGGCCAAGAAAGAAGTCGCCGAGAAGTTCAAGACCTCCACGGTCAAGGGCAGCCAGTTCCTGCAGCCCCTGCTCGAGTTCTCCGGCGCCTGCGCCGGCTGCGGCGAGACCCCTTACGCCAAGCTGGCCACCCAGCTGTTCGGCGACCGGATGTATATCGCCAACGCCACCGGCTGCTCCTCCATCTGGGGCGGCTCCTCTCCCTCCACCCCCTACACCGTCAACAAGGAAGGCCATGGTCCCGCCTGGGCCAACTCCCTGTTTGAGGACAACGCCGAGTACGGCTACGGCATGTACCTGGGCGTCAAGGCCCGCCGCGCCCGCGTCGAGGACGTGATGAAGACCTTCGCTGAGGCGGATCTGCCCGCTGAGTGGGGTCTGAAGGAAGCGGCCAAGGAATGGCTGGAAGGCAAGGACGACACTGCGGCTTCCAAAGCGGCAGCGGCCAAGCTGGTGCCCGCCCTGGAGAAGGCCAACGCGGCCTGCGGCAAATGCGGCTGCGAGTTCGACGCCCTGTATAAGGAAATGCTGGCCGCAAAGGACACCTTCGTCAAAAAATCCTTCTGGATGTTCGGCGGCGACGGCTGGGCCTATGACATCGGCTTCGGCGGCGTCGATCACGTGCTGGCCTCTGGCGAGGACGTGAACATTCTGGTGTTCGACACCGAGGTGTATTCCAACACCGGCGGCCAGGCCTCTAAGGCGACCCCCACCGGTTCCGTCGCGCAGTTCGCGGCCGCCGGCAAGGCTGTCAAGAAGAAGGACCTGGGCGCTATCGCCATGAGCTACGGCTACGTCTATGTGGCCCAGATCGCCATGGGTGCCGACATGAACCAGACCCTGAAGGCCTTCCAGGAGGCGGAAGCCTATCATGGCCCGTCCCTGATCATCGCCTACGCGCCCTGCATCAACCACGGCATCAAGGGCGGCATGGGCGTGTCCCAGGTCGAGGAGAAGCGCGCGGTGGAGGCCGGCTACTGGCATCTGTACCGCTACAATCCGGAGAAGGAAGAAGCCTTCACCCTGGACAGCAAGGCTCCCTCCGCCGGCTACCGCGACTTCATCATGAGCGAGGTGCGGTACAACGCCCTGGCCCGTTCCTTCCCGGAGCGTGCGGAGAAGCTGTTCGCCGAAGCGGAGAAAAACGCGGCCGACCGGTACGACCATCTGGTACGTCTCGGCGCGCTGTACAGCAAGAAATAAGGATCCCTCTATAAAGGAAATCCCCCGCCAAAACGGCGGGGGATTTCCTTTTTGACAGAACAAAAGGGCGGGAAGTAAGCTTCCCGCCCTTTTGGCAGCTAAAAATCAGAACGTCATTTCTTTCGCCGCATAGCCCAGTTCGAAAGCCTTTTCGTTGACCGCCACCGTCTTGGGGGGCACCGTGGCGCGCAGGATGTCCATCCAAATGGCCTTGTCCAGCCCCAGATACCGGGCGGTCAGGCCCAGCAGCACAACGTTGGCCGCCTTGACGTTTCCCGCCTCGAGAGCCAGCGCCTTGGCGTCCACCGCCTTTATCTGCACCCCTTTGGCAGCAATGGCCGGCAGAATGTTCTCCGGGTAAACCGCCTTGCCCATGATGACGGGCATGGGGTCGATGCGCTGGGAATTGGTAATCAGCACCCCTCCTGGCTTGAGATAGGGCAACCACCGGGCGGCCTCCAGCTGTTCGAAGGAGAGAACGATGTCCGCCTCCCCCTTCTCGATGAGAGAGGAATACACCTTGTCGCCGTAGCGGACGTAGGTGACCACCGAGCCGCCCCGCTGAGACATACCGTGGACCTCGCTGACCTTCACGTCGTAACCCTGCTCCACAAAAGCGGCGCCCAACAGCTTGGAAGCGAGCAGCGTTCCCTGCCCGCCGACGCCCACAATCAAAATGTTTTTCACTGACATGATGTTTAACCCCCTTAAGCCTTGGAAATCGCGCCGAACCGGCAGGCCTGCGCGCAGACCTCGCAGCCCACGCATTGCGTGGGATCAATGACGGCGGCAGTCCGGCCGTTTTTCTCATTGGGCCGGTGGGACAGCGCCGGGCAGCCCACCTGGAGGCAGGCCTTGCAGCCGGTGCACTTGTCAGCAATGACCTTTAAGGCGGGCTTATGCTTGACGGTCTTCAACAGGGCGCAGGGGCGGCGGGAGATGACCAGGGACGGCTCCTCCACCTGCAGCTCCGCCTCGATGGCGGCGCGGGTGGCCTCCACGTCAAAGGGGTCGACCGTCACCACCCGGCGGATGCCGATGGCGTGTGCGAGGGCCTCCAGGTCGATGGCTACGGTGGGATCCCCGCTGATGGTCAGGCCGTTGGCCGGATTGTTCTGATGGCCCGTCATGCCGGTGATAGAGTTATCCAGCACAATGACGGTGGAAATGCCCTTGTTGTAGGCGATATCCACCAGCCCGGTGATGCCGGAATGGCAGAAGGTGGAATCGCCGATGACCGCCACCGACTTTTTGGCGCTCTCCTTGCCCCGGGCCGTGTTATAGCCGTGCAGGCCGCTGATGGAGGCTCCCATGCACACACACGCGTCGATGCAGGACAGGGGCGCCGACGCCCCCAGGGTATAGCAGCCGATATCGCCGCTGACATAGACCTTCAGTTTTTTCAAGGCGTAAAACAGGCCGCGGTGGGGACAGCCGGCGCAGAGCACGGGCGGCCGGGCCGGGATGTCGCCTTCAAAGGCGTCGTAGGGCCTGTTCTCCCCCAGCAGGGCCTCCCGGACGGTAGCCTGGCTGTATTCGCCGATGGCCGGGAACAGCAGGCGGCCGATGACCGGCACGCCATGCTTGCGGCAGTGGGTCTCGATGATGTCGTCCAGCTCCTCGATGACATAGACCTGGCCGACGTTGCGGGCGAACTCCACAATCAGGCTGACAGGCAGGGGGTTGACCATGCCCAGCTTGAGGAAGCTGGCCCGCTCGCCCAGGGCCTCCTTGGCGTATGTATAGGTGGTACCGGCACAAATGATGCCGATACGCTTGTCGTTGTACTCGACGGTGTTGATGGAGGCGGTTTCCGCCCACCGGCGCAGGGCCTCGGTGCGTTTTTCCACCTTAACGTGGGCGCCCCGGGCCATGGCGGGCATCATGACGTTTTTCATCACGTCCTTATGGTACTCCTTCAGAGGACGCTCCTCCCGGGGAGAAAGCTCCACCAGGGAACGGGAATGGGAAATCCGGGTGGACAGGCGTAAAAGCACCGGGGTGTCGAACTGCTCAGACAGCTCGTAGGCCAGCTTGGTAAAGGCCAGGCATTCGGCGGAATCAGAGGGCTCCAGCATCGGCACCTTGGCCGCGATGGCGTGATGGCGGGAATCCTGCTCGTTCTGGGAGGAATGCATGCCCGGATCGTCCGCCACGGCGCAGACCATGCCGGCGTTCACGCCGATGTAAGAAGCCGTATACAGCGGATCGGCCGCCACGTTGAGGCCGACGTGCTTCATGGCACAGAAGCTGCGGGCGCCGCCGGTGGACGCGCCGAACGCCACCTCAAAGGCCACCTTTTCATTGGGGGCCCATTCGCAATAAACGTCGTCGCCATACTGGACGACGTTTTCCGTGATTTCGGTGCTGGGAGTGCCGGGATAGGAGGACACGACGGTGACGCCGGCCTCATACAGCCCGCGGGCAACGGCTTCGTTGCCCAGCATGAGGGTTTTCTTCATGGTTGCACTGTCCTTTCAGGAGAAGGTAAGCCCCAAAGGGCCGGGATGCGTGCGTATACAACTTATTATACCGGAACCGGATACAAAAGTAAAGGCAAACCCGCGATAGGTTCGCCTTTACCGCCGCCTTGTGAATGACGCTGGTACAAATTCGAACGGTGAATAAATGCAGCCGGGAAACCGCCATACAAAGCGGCCCCCCGGCTGTGCGTTATTTTTCGACCGGCACCCCGTGATACTGGACCTTGACCGTTCTGTCATAGCAGACGGTGATGGCCTGGCGGGGACATAGATTGACACAGCGGTAGCAAAACATGCAGCGGGCCTGCGGAACGGGCCGCCCCCGTACCAGCAGTAGGTTCCCCGCCGGGCACCGGCTCGCGCACAGGCCGCAGCCAGTGCACCCTTCCCCTATAGTCACCGCGTCCCGCGCCTTGTCCTCCGTCGTGGGAAGGTAGTGACGCTGCATCCCGCCCAGCAGGCGGGACGGCCGGCCAAAACCGCGACGCACCCGCCGTCCGCGCTCCAAGTTCCGGCAAATCCGCTCGATTTTTTCCTCAGCCTTTTCCGCGCGGCGGCGGGCGAATCCCTCTCCGAACGTCCAGGCGGGAAGCACATTGCACAGGTTGCCCGGCATGAAAAAATGCTCGGCATACAGGACGGTGAACCATCCCGGCGGGAACAGATCGGTGAACGCCCGGGCGCCGTCCCCCGAATAGAGCATCTGCGTGCAGAAAATCCGTACCTTCTTGCCCTGGAACGCCCCCTGGTACCGGATGGCAAACTCCCGCATCAGGCGGGGGACGCCGGAGCAATAGACGGGATAGCACACCGCCACCTCCACATGGGCGGCCAGCCGGGCGGCGAAATCGGCCGTCTCCTCGATGGAATGACACTCGGCCTCCATACGACGGCTGAAGGCTTCGGCGACATACCGGGAATTCCCCGTCCCGGAAAAATACAGCATCAGCATCGGTTTTCCCCGCTTTCCCGGCCCGCGGGCGGCAGTCCCCGTCCGCGGCCCTCTTCTTCCGTATTGTATGTAGCGGGACAAGCGAAATATGCTCGATTGTATGCGCACGCCGGAGGGATTGGACATACACTGGAATACAGAACGATACCCTGGAGGGATGTATTTGAGCGGCGGGCCACGGCCCGCCGCTCAAACAGGTTTGGCCATTTCCGCCCCCTGCGGCTCCGCTCCCTCCGGAAAGGAATGAAGATTTTATGCGAAAAGATGCGATAGAAGGCACCTCCGGCTCTGTCTCCAGCGAGGAGGAACTGCGCGCGGCCCTGGCCAGAGGCCTGACCCCCATCACACTCACCGGCTGTTTCTCCATCAACGGCGCGGACAGTCTCGTGGTCGACTATAACGCCGAAATCATCGGCGGCGGCCACATCCTGACCCGGGGCGATAGGTTCACCCGCGTCCTGTTCACGGTCACCGACGGCGGATCTTTGACCCTGCGGGACGTGGTGGTGGACGGCAGCCGGGACACGGCCGGCCGCACCAACTCCCTAATCCGCCTCAACGGCGGCACTCTGCGCCTGGAAGAATGGACGGTGCTGCAGAACAATTTCGCCAACGGCGAGGGCGGCGGGGTATATTTGAACGGCGGGGCCGCCACCGAAAACCACCTGTTTTTAACGGAAAACGCCGTCATCCGCCACTGCGAGGCCGGTACGGCGGGGGGCGGCATATACGCCAGCTTTCGCAACCCCGACGTCCCCAGCACCCTGCACCTGGGTGGCTGCTGTCTGATTACCGGCAACCGGGCCGCCCTGGGCGGCGGCGTGGCGGTGCGGCATCTGCCCGCCGGTCCGGGCGCGTCTCCGGGTGCCGGCGAGCTGACGCTGGAAGGCTGCGTCCTGCTGACGGACAATACGTCCACCGGCGCGGGCGGCGGGCTGGCCTATCTCAATGACGCGGGGGACAGCGGGTATCAAAGCCCGGTTCCCATCCGGCTGGTGCTGGGCGGGGAAACGCAAATCACCGACAATCACGCGGCGGACAACGGCGGCGGCGTTTACGTTCTCAGCACCCATCCCGCCGACAGCGTCGTTGTGCGGGACAGCGCGCTGCTGACCGGGAACACCGCCAACATGGGAGGCGGCCTTTTCCTGGATTGCGCCAACGGCGCCGCCGAGCTGACCCTGGATGGCGGCGAAATTTCCGGCAACACCGCGGCTGGCAACGGCGGCGGCATTCACTACCAAATCGTCCGTAAACCTGGGGCGCCGGACGACCCGGAGGCCAGCGGCGTTATCCGCCTGACCGGGACCAGCGTGATGAACAATACCGCGCTGAGCGGCGGCGGGCTAAGCTTCAACAACGCGGTGCCGAGCAGCCGCGTGTCGGTCATCCTGCGCATGGAGGAGGGCCGGGTTTCGGAAAACCGGGCGGCCGGCTCGGGCGGCGGCCTCTACCGTCAGGGCCGGGGCGCCTTTACCATGGAGCTGCTCGGCGGCGAAATCTCCGGCAATATCGCGGAGGGAAGCTATGGCGGCGGGGTGTATTTCTACAGTCCGGCGGACGCCAACCACCTGATCGTGGAGGCGCCCGTGGCCATCACCGGCAACTGCGCCGCCCGGTATGGCGGCGGAATTTATTATTACCCGGCCGGCGGCGGCCGGATGCGGATGACTGGCGGCGATGTCTCCGGCAACTGCGCCGGCAACAACGGCGGCGGTCTGTTCTGCACCGCCACCCAAGGGGCCGGCACCGTGTTCGCTATCAGCGGCGGCACCATACAGGACAACCGCGCCGAAGTGGGCGGCGGCCTTTACGCGGCCTACGGACGGCTGGAGCTGACCGGCGGCTTCATCGACGGCAACACCGCTTCCGAGGGCGGCGGTATAGCGGCAAACGGAACGGCGGAAGGCAGCCGGATGCGCGGCGGCCGGCTGACCGAAAACACGGCGCAAACCGGCGGCGGACTGCTGCTCGCCGATGCGGGCCAGTTCGTCCTGCTGGGCGGTGAGGTCAGCGCCAACCAGGCGCGGGACGGCGGAGGCGCCGCCATCGCTCGCGGCGGCACCCTGTTCATGACGGAAGGCGCGGCCATCTCCGGCAACACCGCCGAGCAAGCCGGCGGCGGCGTGTATAACAGCGGCGGCACGCTTCACATGGAGGGCTCGGCCACCGTGACCGCCAACATGGCCCGGACGGGAGGCGGTATTGCCAACGTGGGAAGCGAGGGAAGCGCTTTGACGGCTATTCTGGGGCTGGCCGCCGTCACGGAAAACCGCAGTCAGGCCTCCGGAGGAGGGCTGTACAACGCCGGCGCGGCGGCCGTCGTCCGTCTGACCGGCCAGGCCGCCGTGGCCCGCAATCGGTCTCGGGGCGACGGCGGCGGCGTCTGCAACCGGCAGGGCGGCACCCTCACTCTGGCTCAGGAGGCCGCCGTGACCAGTAATGCGGCCAACGGAAAGGGGGCCGGCGTGTTCAACAGCGCCTTCCTGACAGCCGAGGAACAGCCGGACGCGGCCAATGGCCTCTACCTGCCGGATGAGGACGCGGCGCCGGTTATCCGGGGGCCCTTGGGTGCCCGCGCCGCTCTGCAAATCGTCCGGTCCCCCTATGTTGCGCCGTCGCCCGACGGTGTTCCCATCGCCCTCGCTATCGCGGATCCGGTCCGCTATCCGCGGCTGACCGCGGCCGACGCGGCCGCGTTTATCAAACCGCCGGAGGGATTCGACGGTTGGGATATCCGCCTGGAAGCCGGCGGCACCCAGGTGATGCTGGCCCCCCGGCCATACCGGATCCGGTACGAAAATCTTCTGGGCGCTTCCCATACCAATCCCGTCTCCTACACCGCCTACTCCCCAGATATCGTCCTGGCGGATCCGGCGCTGGCGGGCTTCCGCTTCTTAGGCTGGTATGACGCGCCGCAGGATGGCGAACAAGTACCCCGTATTCCCCAGGGCAGTCAGGGCGATTGCACGCTGTACGCCCGGTGGGAACGCCTTTCCTATACCGTCACCTACGAGGGAAACGCTGCCGGGAGACCGCCTGTCCTATGCCTTCCCCCCGCTCAGATCGTCTTCTGCGGGGATACCGCCGCCATTTCCGAACAGCTCCCCAGACGGCGCCGCTTCCGGTTTGTGGGCTGGTCGGCGAACTCGGAGGGAACTGGTACGCTGTACCGGCCCGGGCAGCCCCTGCCGGACAGACAGAATGACCTCGTGCTATACGCCGTCTGGATCTCCTGCCGCCGGTGCCGATAAGAGGGGCCGACAGCGGCGGAAGCCCGGGAAAACCGGACACAAAAATGGCGGGGAGCTAAAAGCCGTTCGGGCTTATAGCTCCCCGCCGTTTATTCGCTAAGGCTAGATGTCCTGCCACTCCCGGAAGGCTTCCTGCAATTCCTTCAGCATCTGATAATACGAGCGGGGATCAAGTCCGTTGCTTTTCATTATCTCCCCATCGGTGTAGAGCAGATTCATCTGCCGCAAAACCCGAAACTTCTCTTCTCCCTGCCGTTGCATGTAATCCCACAGCGCCACCGCGTTGGTGAAATCCCCCTGCGCGCGGAAAAACCGCTGACCGAAGGTTTCGTCGTTTTCTTCCAGGTTATGATCCAGGGATAACCGGCTCTCCAGGGATATGTGCGCATTTCTTTTCTGGCGCATCTGTTCCAGGCATTCCTCGATACAGTATGCCGCATACGTCGGGAAACTGCAGCAGCCCTCCACCTTGGAATAGGTGTTGTCCGCTTCCAGGTAGGCCCTCCAGGCCTCCCCCAGACTTTCCTCCTCGTCCAAATGGTGACCGTAATGTGCCACTTGCCTGCGTATGAACCGATCGGCCGCCCGATATTCCACCTCGGGCCAAATCTTCTTATTCATTGGTCTTCTTCCTCGGCGCGTACGACCTCTTCAGCGTGGCCGACAAGGCATCCGTTTTCCGCTCGCCCTGCAGCACGCCCACCCAGGCATCGGCCTCTTCGTTCCACTCCATGATATACCGGGCAGGAAGAGAAATCCCGTTTTCCACCAGGGAACGGGTAAAATACGTGTCTTTTTTCATGCCGCCGGCCGGAAAGGTATAATTCGGCTTGTCCGTCACGAATAAAAGCAGCAAGCCTTTATCCTCCTTGTGACAGGCAAACCCCAGCCGCAGGGAATCGGTGCGCCGGAGAATATTCTGCAGCAGCCGCTTGTTCAGAATGATTTCCCCGCTCGCCCGAATGTTCAGCGCGCCGGCCGAAGTTGTATGCCGTGCCTCCGGCACCAATTCAAACTCCGATCGATCGATTTTCATTGCAGCGGTGTCCAGGAACATACTATCGCTTCCTTTCCAAAATCTTTAGTGGAATGTCACCAAGTCTGAGGTTGCGCCCGGTCTCCTTTCGCTTGTTTTCGACATTTTTCTGTATTTATCGCCATTATATTCCATATTATAGAAATTATCAACTATTTTCCCATAAAATATATATAATAACTTATTTTCCTTTAATTTGTTATTTTTCTAATTTCTTAAGCTCTATTGATTTACCCGCATATTGTTGCTATACTGACAGTATACATCCGAAAATCCTTATCCACATGGACAAACCGCCGCCAAGCGGACCCGTACGCTCTTCCCTGCTGATAATGAAGAAAGGGGCGACTAGGTTATGTTGGAGAAAAAGGAACCGTTGCTGCTGCTCGATAACAGCAGCATGTATGTGGTGGGGTCGGGGGATTACCATTCCACCGACCTGAGCTTTGAGGAGGCCAAGGCCATTATCGACATGTATGACACACCGGATATCCTGCGCTGCTACACGGATCGCGCCATTGACGACGTGTTGTGCGAATACATCGGCATCCAGCAAAGGGAGTTCGCTTACAAGCCGGTGCGCAAAATGCGCGTCGGCCAGGACGCCATTGCCATCAAGCGGCACATCACTAAATCGGAAACGCAGCCGGAAGTACAGGCCGACGACGGCGTAACGGCCAAGAAAATTCAAAACGTATACGTCTATTGCCAATATATCACGCGGATATCCTAACCAGCGCATTTCCCCTTGCCGACCAGAAGATTGCCGTCTATCTGATTGAAAAAAGGAGGCCCTCAGCTGAGGGCCTCCTTTTTCTGTACAGGTATATCTTCGGTGAAGCAGCGCAGGAAGAATTCTCCCCGCCATCTGTTGTAAAGCTGGAACTTGCTCATAATTAGACGCTGCATTCGTATAAAAACATGTCGGAATCATTTGTTTTGGCTATATCTTTCGCAAAGGATGAATATACTTTCACTTTTGTAAACCCAATTGCACTCAAAATGGCCTCCATCTCTCCTAGTTCGTACAAATGGGTCTGAAAATCCATCTTCTCTTGCTGCAACAATTCATGACCATCATACAATTCATAAAGCGCTGGACTGAATTGCGTGTGAGTCGCCTCATCATAATAGCTTTTGGACTTAAGAACCAATTGAAAATTTTCTCGGGTTTCGACCGTTATTCCCACTGTATATTCATTACTATCGGGACAACGGTCTGCCACGGTATCGACCGCAAACACAAATTTCCCGTCTTTTTTTAAGAGAGCTTTCATCTTGGATAAAATGCTTATGCAGGATTGCCTGTCTGTAAATAAGGATACGGAGCCAGAAGAAATAAAAATGTAATCAAAGCATTCCTCTGTCGGATAGTCTTCAATGTCACTTTGTACGATCGGTGCAGCAGGCGCCTTTTCCAGCAGCTTTTCGAGCATTTCCTGCGAGTTATCTATGCCCTTTATATGAAATCCTCTTTTTAAAAACGGCACAAAAAATCTTCCGCTTCCGCATAAAGGCTCTAAAATGGACATTTCCTTTTCTGCGTAGGACAGATAAAATTCCAATTCCTCCTGCGGTGCCTCTTTGTGCAAAATTTCGTACATTTCTGTACATAAACT
>DXVY01000001.1:0-3715 GCA_019417145.1 Clostridiales bacterium | reverse complement strand
ATCTTATTTACCCCCCGCCACCCTACATTATCGCTCTGTTTTCACGCAGGACAAGCGGTCAAAAATCAAGAATCTTTTCGCCAAATTCCCATTGCCGCCCGAACTCCTCGCCGCCGCGTCCCGGTCCGCCTTGAAAACCCTCTGGGTTTTCCTGCTGCCAATTCCATGGTGCCACTTCTCCACCAACAGAAAAAGAGCAGCCAAAGGGAGCAGAGCAGGGGTAAGAACGGCCAAAAGTAGCATATGATGCCCTATGAGGTTCTTTGCCCCATTTGTTTTTCAAATCTCAAGAAACCATCGCCTCCTGGGACATCCTCAGGGTAGTCCTCACCGGGTTCGGGATGGTATTTGCAGAAAAATTCCACGACGTGAAAGCCACACTTGTTTACATAGAAATGGATGTTCCGCTGTTCAAAGTATGGAGTGTGCGTTTCCCAGACTTCAGTTTCCGGGTGCAGCGCTTCGATAGCCTGCCAAGCGGCATATCCGACGCCTTTGCTATGGCAGTTCACATCGACAAACAACAAATCCAATGAATTACGGTTTGTTTCGGGGTGTATCACAATCACCGCGCCACCAACCACTTTACCGTCAAGCACGATATTGTAGCTCTCGGCTCCTTCTGCTTTGAAAGACCTGATTATATGTTCCCTTGGAATAATCTGGCCGTCAAAATCACCGAACTGCTCCACGACAGCCTTCTTGAATGCAATTTGAATCTTTTTGATGAACTCCTCTTTGTCACGCTCCTGTAAGGGTGTCAGTACAATGTCCATGTTTAACCTCCTAAAGCAAAAATGCCCGGTCATTGCACTGCTGCAATAACCGAGCTCACTCGACATCTTATCTGACAGGCGGCCTGCAGGCAACGCCTACGATCCCCTACACTACGGTGTACTGTCCTCTGATGTAAATGCGATTATATCCTATTATCATAAAAATGTCAATACGCCCCCGACAACCATATCGGCTGCCAAGGGCGTATTTTGTTATCTATTGCAGGCAGATGATTGGCAACATAAGAAACCTCTCTTGTCTTGATAGACAAAAGAGGTTTCTTGGATTTAAGCCCTCGTAACACGCAAAAAATTGGCAGCGGCAGAGAGCTGCCGGTGTGTACACAACCAATGGTACGCGACAATCCATTGATTTTCTAACAGCCGAGGCATCGAAGCAAACGCCGCATCTCCCGTACTCCTTTTTCTTGCGATGTAATGATAGCTTGCAGAATAGGGTCAAGTTCCGGACAGATGGGATATTGTAGCACATTCTTTGACATCTGAATAGCGCCTTGATGGTGTGGGATCATTTCCCTCATAAAATTCGCGTTTATATTGTTATTGGAGCAAGCATTGCGCATTTGTGAAAACATCGTTTGTGTAATCTGGCGGAACCGCCTGTCGTATAAGCACAGATCCTTCTCTGAGTTTGAAAGCTGTGCACAATGCGGCAAGACACTTTGCATGTTCTCAATACTTTTAGTTTGTTCATTTACGATGTTTTGCGCGATACGCTGTAGAGGGACAAAGGTGGTATACTGCAGAAGATTTTCCGACATTTCGATAGCCGCCCGGTGATGTGGGATCATCTGCACGATAAAATTATGGGATAAGCTGTCTGTAAGTTCTGCGTTGGTTATTCCTTCGATCATTTGATCGAGTATTTTATAGAAACGGCATAAATAATTGGTGGTAACATCGCTAAGCTGTTGACTGCAATTCATTGAGCATCCCCCTTCTCTTTTCCAGTTTATGCACTGCATGTAAAATATGTGATGTTGAAAGGATGACGTCTGTGGCCAAACAGCAGAAAAAAGGCGGTCGGCAACTCATTACGAATTGCCGACCGCAGGTCTGTAAAGATAGGCTGGAAAAGATCCGTTCCGGCGCGGGCCAATCGTTTGGACAAAGAAAAACCTGCGGTGCGCGTCTTGCTCTCCGCAGGTGTGTGAAAGGCACATGAAAAAGGTTTTTCGGCTTTTCGGAGGTGGGAGTTGAACTCTTGTAAATGCTTTGCGGTTTGTTCTCATTATAACTCCACCTCGGCTTCCACTTCAAGCCCGCCGATGAAAACCTCCTTGATTTTTTCCTTGGATTCTACGATCACACATTGCAGAATTTTTCGGATGATATCATTGCCAAAGGTCAGCGGGTGGTTCTCCATGCCGTCGAGGATGGTAAAAATCTGCTCTAACCGTGACTTGGCATTTTTACGATGCTGCTCGGTAGTGCTGTATTCTGCCAGCTTACTTTCAAGTGTTCTTTTTTCAGTAATCAAAGCTTCGATGCGGGGATTGGTGAGCAGGCTTAATTCAATTTCTTTTTTCCGTTAGAAACATGGGGAGAAAATTATCAAATAAAGACGGGTGTTTCAATAACAACAAAATATCATAGTGCCAGCGGTCCGGTATATTGCCTGACCGCTGGCTGTTATGACGTCTCATTTTTTCAGGCGGACACCCTGCCAGAAAAACGAATGTCGAGCGCTTATTCAGGACAAAAATACCAGTTTCCAATAGAATGTCTTCGCTTTATTTATTGATGCTCTTCCAGCCAGCGGACCGCGCAGTGCGCTAAACAAGCGGAGCCGATTGGACAGACATCCTCATTGAACTGAACCTTCGGATTGTGTGCAGGAGCATCGCCCCGTTCGTCCATATATCCTGCCGAAAGATACATGAATACGCTGGGAATTCTCTCCGCAATAGTCGCAAAGTCCTCAGAAGCACTGGCTGATGTGTCGGGAACAGGGGTCAGACCGGGAATCGGCAGTTCTTTCATATAGCTTACTATCTCGTCCGTCATAGCAGGATCACATACCAGTGGTGGCACCTCAGAAATCATCTCGACCTGTGCCAATCCCCCAAATACCTCAGTGGTCTTGTGAACAACCTCCTTCAGCCGCCGAACCAGCTTCTCACGGCTGGCACTGTCATTGGTGCGCAAGGTTCCTTGGAGGACGGCAGTATCAGGGATGATGTTGGGCGCTGAACCTGCGGAAAAATTGCCGATGGTCAGCACACAGGCTTTGCTGGGGTCTGCTTCCCGGGCAATCAGCGATTCCAAAGCAAGATAAATATGGACGCCGATATTGATTGGATCAATGGAACTGTGCGGATATGCGCCGTGGGCGCCCCGCCCGTGGATTGTGATTCGGAAGCCATCCACGGAATACATCATGGTTCCGCCGCTGTTGTACATAAACAAGCCCACAGGCATCCTCCCGGAACCGACATGATAAGCCAGGGCTACATCCACACTTTCCAGTACCCCATATGCCAGCATATCCTTCGCGCCTTCAAAGGTTTCTTCCGCAGTTTGGAACATAAACCGAACCCTGCCGGACAGCATGGATTCATTTTCTTTTAACATCTTTGCCGCTGTCAGCAACATAGCCGCATGGAAATCGTGACCGCAGGTATGAGCCTCCGTGCCGGTTGGACAGGCAAAGCTTTCACCGCTTTCCTCCGGCATGGGCAGTGCATCCATATCCGCTCGGAGCAGGATTGTCCGCCCCCCTTCCTGGCCCAACTCTGCGGTCACTCCATGCCCGCAGGGATGTGGATCCAGTCCATATCCTCTCAACTGATCCATAACATAGGCTTGCCCTTTGGGCATATGAAGACCCACTTCTGCGTTGCTGTGCAGCCAGCGGCGGTGAGAGATGGTTTCCTCACGCAGTGCCAGTGCCCGTTTATAAAAATCCATAATCGTAC